>NZ_CP017705.1:1740000-2040000 GCF_002706795.1 Brevibacillus laterosporus DSM 25 | reverse complement strand
AAGTACATTAGTTCGTTGTATGAATCGCTTAGAAACGATTTCAAATGGAGAACTGATTGTCGACAACATAAAGGTAAATGACAAAAGTACCGACATTAATCGGCTCCGTCGAGATATCGGTATGGTGTTTCAGCATTTTAACTTGTATCCGCACAAGACTGTGTTGCAAAACATCACATTAGCTCCCATTAAGGTGTTAGGTATTTCTGAAAAAGAAGCAAAAGAGACAGCGATGTCCTATTTAGAGAAAGTCGGAATACCTGATAAAGCGGATAAGCTACCATCCCAACTATCTGGAGGTCAGCAACAACGTGTAGCCATTGCTCGTGGTTTAGCCATGAAACCCAAAATTATGCTGTTCGATGAGCCGACATCTGCACTTGACCCGGAGACAATCGGAGAGGTTCTTGATGTTATGAAGAAGCTAGCTAAAGAAGGAATGACGATGGTCGTGGTCACACATGAAATGGGCTTTGCGCGTGAAGTGGCTGACCGAATTGTCTTTATGGATCAAGGTCAGATATTGGAGGAAGCACATCCTGACCAGTTCTTTGCTAATCCGCGTGAAGAGCGGGCCCAGTTGTTTTTAAGCCGGATATTAAATCACTAATCTTTTCGATATATAAAAGGGAAAAGGGGTAAGCAAATGAAAGCAAATAAAGTATGGAAAAGAGTATTGGGTGTAGGATTGGTAGTGATGTTGAGTGCAACGGCATTAACAGCATGTGGGTCTAGTAAACCACAAGATGGAACTGGTTCATCAGGAAAGACCGCAGCGACTGGTACAGTAGCTAAGATTAAAGAACGAGGTAAGTACGTAGTTGGGGTTAAATATGATTTGAATTTATTTGGTTTAAAAGATCCAGCCTCAGGAAATGTCGAAGGCTTTGATATTGATATAGCGAAGGCAATCGCTAAAAAAATCCTTGGCGATGAAAATAAAATTGAGTTGAAAGAAGTAACTTCCAAAACTCGTATTCCTATGTTAAAAAACGGAGAGATTGATTCCATTATTGCCACGATGACTATTACGGAGGAACGCAAGAAAGAAGTCGATTTCTCTGACGTATATTTCATGGCTGGTCAGTCCTTCCTAGTGAAGAAAGATAGCACCATTAAAGGTCTGGAGGACTTTACGAAGGGTAAAAAAGTAGTTACTGCAAAAGGCTCCACTTCAGCTAAAAATATACGTGAAAATGCTCCAGAAGCAGAAGTTCTTGAATTTGAAAACTATGCAGAAGCCTTTACTGCATTAAAAGCAGGTCAAGGTGATGCATTAACTACAGATAATGCTTTGTTATACGGGATGGCTAAACAGGATCCAAATTTCCGCGTCGTAGAGGGAACATTTACAGAAGAGCCATATGGAATTGCTTTGCCAAAGGGTGATACTGAATTCGTAGCATTGGTCAACGATCTCATAAAAGAAATGAAGCAAAATGGTGAGTATGACAAGCTGTATGAAAAATGGATTGGTGAAAAGCCAACAAATTAGACCGGTGTGACTTGAAGACTTGAATGGAATGGGCGTCCTCCCTACCGCTCATTCCTTTATGTCATGAAGATAAAGGGGGATTACATCAGAGATGATCGACTTTTCTATTCTTATAGAACACTCAGATCTGTTTATAGAAGGTTTTGGAAATACAATTAAAGCGAGTTTGTTGGCATTAGTAGGAAGCTTGCTATTAGGGACACTTATTGCAGTATTTTGTATCGCACCGATACGCCCCTTAAATTGGGTAGGGGAAGCATATGTAGAATTTATTCGAAATATTCCTCTCCTCCTGGTTGTGTTTTTATTCTTTGTGGGGCTACCTGCATTGGGGATTGTATTAAAACCATTTCTTGCTGGTACTCTGGGGCTTACAGTCTACACTGCGGCGTTCATTGCGGAAACGATACGCGCAGGGATCATGGCTATACCCAAGGGGCAAAGTGAGGCGGCACGTTCATCAGGCCTTACTTATGTACAAACAATGAGGTACATTATCCTGCCGCAGGCTTTTAAAGTTGTAATTCCACCCATGGGAAATCAGTTTATCAATCTGGTGAAGAATTCCTCCATACTTGGGGTTATTGCTGGTCTGGATTTAATGTATTTTGGTGACCTGATATCTGCTGAAACCTTTGTTACATTTGATGTCTATATATTTGTTGCTATTTTTTATCTCATGATAACTCTGCCGTTAAGCTTCCTCGTAGGATATCTAGAGCGACGCTTGGCGAGCCATAAATAAAGGGGAGGGCATATATGGATTTTATCGGGGCATACTCTCCTCAGTATCTTGTCTTTTTAGTAGAGGGATTTGGAATTACGCTTAAAGTAGCGTTCATCTCTATTGTTTTAAGCTTTGCTATTGCGATCATTATAGGAGTTTTGCGATATTCTCGGATTCCTGTTATTTCACAGGCACTTGCTACGGTGGTTGAGCTTATTCGTAATTTGCCGCTTCTGTTAATCATTTTTTTCACGTATTTTGCCTTACCAGAGGTTGGTATTAAGCTGGATAAAGTAGCAGCAGCTATCTTAGCACTGGTGATTTTTGAGGCGGCCATGCTATCTGAAATTGTTCGTAGTGGCTTGAATTCGGTTGATAAGGGACAGATAGAAGCAGCACGTTCATCAGGCATAACTTATAGTCAAACACTCTGGCACGTGGTACTTCCGCAAGCCTTACGCCGAATGGTTCCACCTATTGTTAGTCAATTTATCTCATTAATTAAGGATACGTCGCTTGCAGTTGTTATTGCACTACCAGAATTAATGAATCATGCTCAAATTATTAACGGTAGAAACGTTAACTATGTGGTACCCACCTTTTTGATGGTGGCTGTCATGTACTTTGTAGTGAATTATAGCTTGTCACGTGTCTCTAAACGCCTAGAAAATAAACATATATAAAGGAAATGGTTTTGCTGATCTCTTTTTCCTAGTAAAATAGGGGAAGGGGATTTTTCTTTTTTTTTAGAAAAGGAGGTTTTATGCGCGAACGTCTTCTGTTATTGCTGATTATTATGCTAGCGACCGCCTTTTTTGGTGAGATGAAGGTGAATCCATTTGGAGGCCCATTTCGGTTTTCTTTAGGGATTGCTGCCTTCTTCTTTGGTTTATTGTGGTTCCAGTCGGTGCCGGTATTGCTGACAGGATTGTTAACTGGTGCTTTTACTATGTGGTTCCGGGTGGGTTTGGACGTTGTGGCATACGGGGCGGTTTGGCAGGAAAGCTTGTTCATTCATGTACCTTCCGCCTTTTATTATTGTAGCTTCACGTTATTGTTTCAAGTAGTGAGAGCACGCCGTTATGTAGAATCTCCCTTGCTGTTAGGATTGATAGGAGCTACTGTAGACTGTGCTTCGAATCTAGTAGAGCTATTAGTACGCGTGATAAGTGGAGTAGCCCCTGCTATTTCGGCGGAAAGTATTTTGCTACTTTTGTTTTTTGGAGCCTTGCGTAGTTTTTTTGCGGTGGGTCTATATAACAGTTTTTCCATTCGACAAGTACGAGCGATAGGAGAAGTTAGACAACAGGAGCTAGAACGGTTGCGAATGATTAACACCGGCTTGTATGAGGAAACCTTTTACCTACGTAAATCCATGACACAACTAGAGGAGATCACCAGAGAGAGCTATCAATTATATCGGCAGCTTTTATCGTCAGAAAATACTGAATCATCTAGAGCATTACACATAGCGGAGCATGTGCATGAGGTAAAAAAGGATTCCCAACGCATGTTGGCCGGGTTGTTAAAAATTATTAATCAAAAGGAATTAGCTACTCAGCTTTCTATATCGGAACTATGTGGACTAGTTATACGCGCAAATCAGAAGTATGCAGAAATGATGGGAAAACAGATACAGTTCACCGAGAAGTGCAATGTCAATCTGTCCACTAGTCAAATCTATGAATTACTTTCTGTGTTAAATAATCTCGTAGCAAATGCAGTAGAGGCAATTCCTAATGAAGGTAACATTGAGCTTTCTGTGGGTTTGGAAGAGAGAGAGATTATTTTCCGCGTCATGGATAACGGGTCAGGTATTTTATATGAAGACCGAGAATGGGTGTTTGAACTAGGCTATACCACAAAGTATGACAGAGAAGGTAAGCCTTCTACAGGCATTGGACTTACGCATGCAAAAGGAATTATTCATAGCTTGGATGGTACGCTTAGGATCGTACATGAATCAGAGCCAATCACGCATTTTGAATTGAGAATACCAACCGATCAATTGCTAAGAGAGGAGGGGGCTTGTGCTTCGTTTTTTCCTAATTGAAGATGACGCTGTTGTACGTAGGATGTTGGAGAGACTCATTCATGAAAGTAAGCTAGGTGAAATCATTGGCCAAGCCAGTGATGGTATCCATGTTTCTATTGATCAGTTATATGGTGTAGATGTCATTTTGGTTGACTTATTAATGCCAGGGATGGATGGAATACAGACGATTAAAAAACTACAGGGAGAAGGCTTCAACGGGAGATTTATCATGGTGTCTCAGGTAGAAAACAAAGAAATGATCGGGGAAGCGTACTTACAAGGAATAGATACCTTCATTCAAAAGCCGATTAATAAACTTGAAGTACTTTCTGTATTAAAACGGGTAGCAGACCATCTCTCGTTGGAAGCATCTTTACAATCCATTCGTAAATCACTCCAGATATTAGATATCAAGGGGAAGGATCATATAAATCATGGAAACCAAGGTACAAATGCAATGCGTCTTGGATCATTTGAACAGAACCATCTGGAACAAAATGTACGCCAGCTCTTACTACAGCTAGGGATTGCGGGTGAGGCAGGAGCACGTGATCTTTTCTCGATGATTCAATGGCTGGCTACGGAAGAGCGTGGGGGCCATTTATTGAGGGACATGCAACTAAAGGAGCTATACACACAGGTGTTGCAGAGGATGTCCGATAAGATAGATGAGCAGATACTCTTAAAAGAAGTACGGGCTATGGAACAACGCATTCGCAGAATGGTGTTGCAGGCCTTTACACATCTATCCTCGTTAGGATTAACGGACTATGCCAATCCTACCTTTGAACATTTTGCTCCTCGCTTATTTGATTTCAAAGAGGTGAGATTACGAATGAAGGAGCTTGAAGCCGGAGAAAAGAATACGAAATGTCGCATAAATGTAAGGAAATTTTTATCCATTTTTTTTATGGAAGCAAAAAAATGAGGGATGTCTCCATTAAAAGAGACTTCCCTCATCCTTTATTTTTTTAGCGATTGTTATGCTAGTTTTTCTTTTTGCTTCTTTTGCCCCATTTGAATGAGGATCAGGAAGACACTAGCTACAACACCCCCAGCTAGCATTAGCATGAAGCCGCCGTCCCAACCAGAAGTGTCAACTAAAAATCCGATTACGGCATTAGCTACGAAGCTACCACCTACATAACCGAACAATCCTGTCATACCTACGGCTGTACCTACAGCGAACTTTGGTACAAAGTCAATTGCTGATAGCCCGATAAGGAATTGTGGTACATAGATTAAACAACCGATAACAGATACCGCAAGACTGATTGCTATAACGTTGGAAGATTTCCAATATACCAATGTTGCAAGAACAACACCTACCATACTAATGATACATAGTGGCATACGATTACCTTTAAACACACGGTCGCTCAACCACCCAACAAGTAGAGAGCTTGGGATAGCAGCCCATTCAAACGCTGCATACGCCATATGAGATTGTGCTTGAGTAAAGTCTTTTACATCAGTTAGATATAGAGGAACCCAGTTCAATACACCGAAACGAATTAAGTAAACAAATGCGTTAGCACAACATAGGAACCAAACAAATTTGTTTTTCACAACATATTTCATCAAAATCTCTTTAGGAGATAGATCAGTGCCATTTGATTCATCTTTTACATCATCATAGTCATTACGATACTCGTCAATTGGAGGAAGTCCGCAAGCCTGAGGTGTATCTTTACCGCAGAACCATACAAAAATGGCAATGAGAATAGCAAGAGCAGCTGGGAAGAGGTATACACCTGCTTGCCAGAAATGTGTACCGAAAATACCTAAACCAACACCAACGATTGGAGCGATGATACCGCCACCAATGTTATGAGAGCAATTCCAGATACCCATTTTTGTTCCGCGTTCTTTCTTGGAGAACCATTTTGCCATTACGATACTGCACGGAGGAGCACCCATACCTTGGAACATACCATTCATGAACAATAGAACGATAAATAGACCAAAGCTAGAGGTGAAACCAAAACAAATGTTAGCCAAAGCAGATAACAATAAACCAAATGCAATAAAGCGTTGTGTATGAGCTTTGTCTGCCAAGTTACCCATAAAGAATTTACTTACGCCATAGGTAATGGCCATAACAGAGCTTAATAGACCAATTTGAGTCGTACTAAAACCAAAGTCATTTTTTAAGTAGGTTGTAGATAGTGCGAAGTTACTACGAACTAAATAATAACCAGCATAACCGATGAAAATTCCGATCAATGTACGGATACGGAAGATCTTGTACATTTTAGCGATCATATGTTCAGGTAGACGAGGTGCAGCTGGAGCTTGCTTTAACCATCCAAACATGAATCATTCTCCTTGAGGTTGTTTTGTATCTCGTAATTTGTTCCAAAGTTTGATGATGGTATCATGCCATTTCATAGACTCATGAATCTGTATAACATCCATATTCAGCCTATTCATCTTATCTTGTTGCACGGTAGGAATTCCGTATGATACACGCTCTAATACCTTTGCTGCTTGTTTGGACAACGAATAATCGATAAATAAATCAGCAACAAGTCCGTTTGGTGCATGCTTAATCTTAGAGAGAGCATTGACAGCTAATCCTGTATCTTCAGGGACAATGCTGATCAGAGGGAAGCCAGCTTCGCGTAGCTTTCGCTGATCTCCTAGAAAGTTAATTCCAATTAAATACTCTCCAGAACTAACTAACTGAGCAGGCATGTAGCCGTTTACAGTTAGAGCAGCAATATTTGGATGTAACCGCGTAATATAGTCGATTGCTTGCTTTTCACCCAATGTTTCAAACAAGGATAAAATAAACGTGTAGGCCGTGCCGGAGTAGTTAGGGTTAGACATCACGATTTGGTTCTTATAGATAGGATGTAACAAATCGTCCCATTTTGTCGGGAATGGAAGTCCTAACGGTTCAATCTCTTTGTGCCAGCGGTCTGTGTTAATAGCTATGGATAATTGTTCGATCTCATAGCCGTACCAGTAACCATCCTCATCCTTTGTTTCCAAGGGGATGAGGGAGCCGTTTTTGCTGATAACAGACTCTGACAGCTTCTCATTTTTCATTGTGATATGAGCGTCGACCGTGCCGCCGATAACTAAATCAGCTTGAGGATTATTTTTCTCCTGTGAGACCCGGCGCAGAATATCTTCTGTAGATAGACGCATGAATTCGTACGTACAGCCGGTTTCTTGGCAAAAGGATGATAGCAACGCATTTCCTACTTCTTCACGAGAAGCAACATAGGCAACAAGGTGATGTCCTTTTAAACGAGGAATTCCATGATTATCATAGGTAATAGGATTCGCTTCTTTGGAACAACTAACAAGTAATAAAGAACAAATACTTACTAGCAAGAAAAAGAATAAATGTTTCTTCATCATAGATCAGCCTTTACTTTCTTTTATAAGAGTTCTGCTAAACGCCCTGTCATATAAATGGAATTTCCATTATCATCGCCTAAATACTGGACAATAAAGTATTTCTCATAAACGATAAAATTTAGAATATCGTTGCGGTCATTACTTTTCTGTTTTCCATTCTTATAGACGGTGATGATACCGAGCGGCTGCTGTTTCTGGAAGGTGAGCTGCTGAATCTCGGACGTATCTTTAATCTCGTACGCTTGCCTTAGTTTTTCTATTAAGAAAACCTTTTCATGAATGCGTTCACCAGAATCGGCAACCGTTTTTTTGACAAAAACGTCTTTGGCCTTTTGTGTAAAATCAGCAAACTGGTTCGATGAATAGAACAAGCGAAGCAAGTGTGTCCGAAAAGCGGATAAAATAGGAGTATCATGTTGCTGACCATACGTTAGCTCATCGAAGGTAAAAGCATTTTCTAACTGAAATGAATGCTCAACCCCATTAAGGTAACGAATCTTGCCAGAAAACATAGTCACCCTCTTATCTCCTGAAACAACGAGCGGATCATTTTCTTTTTTAATGAGATCAATATAAGAAATGATTGAGTATAGCAAAACCTCATCAGTAATGTTTACGACTCCCCATTTTTCGTGGTTAATGATAGCTTCCACAGGTAAGGAATCGCTTACTTTTTTCAACACTTCATTTTTATCTTCTATCACGACTACTTTACGATATAGACTTTCTTGCAATGAGTAGCCAAGGGAAGATAAAAGTAAAAGCATTATGATGAAAAGTAAAGCTGGTCTTAATATTTTTTTCATGTTTCTTGCTCTCCTCATAAGATACCCAACGATTATTTCGGAATTACATCTCAATTGTTTCGTAAATGTATTATTTAAGCGGTTTCAATTAGTAATATGTTCCAATCCGGCTGGAGTAGGGAAAACTAAACGCACTGTCGTACCGGTCATTTCATCAGAAGTAATATCCATGCTTCCGCCCTGTTTTGACATAAGTTCCCGGCATAGTAATAAACCGAATCCGTTGCCGAAACTAGACAGAAGGGCTTCATTTGGTGGAGCATGTTTTATTTGGTCGAGCAATTCCTCACTGATTCCAATACCATCATCGTGTATGACAAGGGTTAAGCTGTGTTCAGCTATTTCTACATGAAAATCAAGGAAGGAAGCGTCACTATACTTGATCGCATTATCTAATAGGTTTAAAAAAATCTGCTTTGTTTTATCCTGATCAGCTACTATTCTTACAGACTCGACATGATTATGAATCGTGATCTTGTATTTATTCAATCTTGGCTGGACGATAAAAATGGCTTCTTTTAAAATCGGTTGAATATCGCATATCGTGGGTGAGACGCTAAACTGACTGTTTCCATACTTAGAGGTTTTGAGCAATTCTTCCACCAGTGCGAGTAGCCGTTCGCTTTCGATAGAGATGTGCCTCAGACAATCCTTCACGTCTTGTTTATTTTCTAATCGAGGAATCAAGTTGGCGTATCCCATAATGGCAGTAAGCGGTGTCTTCAATTCATGGGTGACCCGATCCAAAAAATCCTTTTGTTTTACCTTTTCCTCCTGAAGCTCAGTTATGTGTAGCTCAATCGCATGGGCCATCACATTAAACGATTGGGCAAGCTGTTTAATCTCTTCATAGTCCTGTAGCTCGATTTTACATTGGTATTTTCCATTTGATAATTGTTGGGCCATGTCGCGTAATTTCTCAATCGGTCTACTCAAAGAAATCGCAAATCTATGGGCAAAGAGCGCCACAGCAACAAACATGAGAATACAAGAAATAATAAATGTTTTATTGAAGTTGCTAATTAATAAGTCTTCTTGTTCAAGCTTATGAATAAAGCGAACCACACCTATTACTTTTCCGTGTACATAAATCGGACTAGAGAATAGCAATACGGGTGCTGATGTGGACTTTTCTATGATGTATGCTTTTTTACCATCTAATGCTTGAACGATATCGAGATTTAAGTTTGGAAAAGCTGTTCGTTGTGTATCAGCTAGTACTTCACTATTTATACCGATGATTTGTGTACGAGTCCCTAAGCGTTTAGACAAATAAGAAGCGATTAGGGGGGCACCATTCTGCAAAGTAACAGTGACCTCTGATTGTTCTCTCTCTACATAGTTAATGCTATAGATTTGTGCCTCTACACTTAGCTTCTGGAAAGAGGTAACAGCATTTGTAAAAACATTTTTCTGTAACGTAACAATCAAGACAACGTACAACAAGAGCATGACAGGAATTAAGATAGCCAGAATCATTACATTTAAGTTTTTTTTAAGTGTCATACCCTCACCTAACAATCAATTTTATAGCCTACACCATATACGGTTTTAATTTTATCTCCGTATGCACCTAGTTTTTTGCGCAAACGTTGGATCATGATATCAACAGCCCGTGTATTGTCTGGATATTCGAACTTCCAAACCTTCATTAAAAGATCATCACGTGTAAATACGCGTTGTCTATTTTTTAGTAACAAAAACAATAAATCATATTCCCTGTACGTTAAGGTTATTTCGTTTCCGTCGAGAAATACTTTTCGCTCGTTAGGGTGGATCAGAAAGCGATCAATTTTTACATTATCATGATCTGGCTTCTCTTTCATTTTTTCCAAACGTCGTTCAATTATTTTGATTCGAAGCAGAAGCTCCGTACTATGAAAGGGCTTGGTGATATAATCATCAGCACCAAGCTGTAGGCCTAATAATTTATCATTAATTTGCCCTTTAGCCGTTAACATGATGATGGGAATGTCGCTATCCTTCTCACGGAATTCCCGCAATAGTTGATAGCCATCTATGTCAGGAAGCATCACATCTAAGATAATCATGTCCGGTCGTTGTTCCCATTGGGCTAGGGCTTCTTCTCCATTGGCTGCCACTAGTACCTGATACCCTTCTATCTCTAATGTCAGGCGCATCAGATTTTGTAAACTATTTTCATCGTCCACAACTAATACCTTCATAGCAATCTCCTCTCCAGTGAAGGGTAAGCAAGAATTCACTAGTAGTACTGTGTCAATAAGAGCCAAAAAGTAGCCTAGTTATCCTACAGGCTACTTTTTGCTTCATGTATTCTTTATTTATGGATGAGAAACCATTACTTCTAAGGAGCCAGATAGCGTATAAGCCCCAAATTTAGCTGGAAGGATAAAGTGGTCCCCCTTCTTTAATGCAAAAGAATCTCCATCTTTTTCAAGGGTACCTGCACCATCTAGCACACTTACTAGAAGGAATGCTTGATCTTGTTCAAAGGTTGCCGTGCCATTGATTTCCCATTTGTATACAGAGAAAAATTCATTCGTAACGTATGTCGTGATGGTAGCATCTTCGTTTTTTTGTACGGTAATCGTTGGATTTGTATCAACATGTGGAGCCGTTGTTACGTCAATTGCTTTCTTTAGATGCAAATCGCGTTTTTTCCCGTGATCATCCACACGATCATAGTCGTACACACGATAAGTGGTGTCAGAGCTTTGTTGTGTTTCTAGCACCAGTGTTCCTTGGCACAAGGCATGAATCGTTCCACTAGGGACATAGAAGAAATCACCTGGTTTGATTTTTACTTTACGCAAGAAATCATTCCATTTTCCACCCATGATCATCTCTTCTACTTCTGCTTTTGATTTTGCGTTATGACCAAATACTAACTCAGCATCCTCGTCACAATCAATGATGTACCAGCATTCTGTTTTTCCATACTCACCGTTCTCGTGTTCGTGGGCATATTCATCATTAGGATGTACTTGAACAGATAAATCATCATTGGCGTCAAGAATTTTGGTCAACAGTGGGAATTTTTCGCTTTGGTGATGACCAAATAATTCTCTGTTGTTCTCCCAAAGGTCTGCTAACGTTTTACCTGTATGAGGACCGTTTAGAACGACACACATACCGTTTGGATGGGCAGAAATGGCCCAGCATTCACCGGTTTTGTCAGAAGGAATATTGTATGGAAAGCGATCACGTAAGGCTGTTCCACCCCAAATGCGTTCTTGAAAAACAGGTTGTAAAAATAGCGGCTGTATATTCATTATGTTCACCCTTTTCGCTAACATATCGTATTTCTTGAGCTAAATAACAGTCTTCATTATACAAAAAAAATATAAAGGAACAACCTTATTTTAAGGAAATGTAGGTAAGTTATCATAGGTAAACCTATCCTGTGGGGTAAATCCTTCTAGTTTTTCTTTACACAAAAAAAGGTCAGCGTACAGAAATTGGTTATTTCTGTACGCTGACCCGGTAAACTAGGACCTATTTATTTCTGTAGGGATAGAATTAATATCCCCAAATCATTGTGAATAAAGTACCAAAAATGGTGACTAAGCCTACAAACAGGGCGTAACCAACATTAATATATAGCGAGTTTGCTGTTGAGCTTTCTTCATTGATATGCATGAAGACAAACAACTGCAAGGACGCTTGAATAATCGCACATACCGACAGGATGGTCATTCCTACTACTGGTGACATGTCCCAAAAGACGACGGCTAAGGCAACCAGTGAAAGGATGAGGGAAAAGATATATCCCATGACGTGACGAATCGGGAATAGCTGTTTCATATTACATCAATCCTTTCAAGTAGACAAAGCTGAAGATGAAGATCCAGACAACGTCAAGGAAGTGCCAGTATAGGGAGAAGATGAAAGTCTTGTTTGCTGTAATCTCATTTAGACCTTCACGCTTCATCTGCATGATGATTCCAATTCCCCATAATAGACCAAAGGTAACGTGTGCTCCGTGCGTGCCTAATAAGACAAATAAGCTAGATAGAAAAGCACTGGTTTGCAGGGTAGCACCTTCATTAACGTAAGTGATAAACTCAAAAATCTCAACACCTAGGAAGCCTAATCCTAGTAAAAGGGTAATGAGTAAAAAGACTAATGTAGGCTTTTTAAAACCAAGACGCATGCTGTGAATAGCTAATCCACAAACGAAACTACTGGTTAATAGGAGAATCGTTTCGATCATAACGCCATTCAGTTCAAAAAGATGAGACGCTGTAGGGCCGTGACCCGTGCGTTGCCACAAAGTAAAATATACGGCAAATAGGGTAGAGAACAGTACAATCTCGGCACCTAAGAATAACCAGAATCCAAAAATCTTTAATTGATTCTCTTCCGTACGATATTCAAGCGGAAGGGATTTATCTATTTTCATACACGATCACCCCGCAATCTTTCCTCAGTCTCGATGATTTCCTTAACGGGAATGTGTCTGCCATGATCACGTTCAAACGAGCGAACAGCTAGCATGACGATCACAAGAATTCCTGAGATAATCGCAGGAGTCCACCAGCTAAATACTAGGAAGAATCCAAAGAAGAAGAAGATTATACCAAGAATAAACGGTTGGCCGCTGTTATTTGGCATATGAATCGGTTCAATTTTATCTGTAAACATCGGTAGATTTTTCTGTTTCGCAAACCAGAAAGAGTCACGACCAGTGTGATTCGGCATCACAGCAAAGTTGTACTCAGGTACAGGGCTGTGTGTGCTCCACTCTAGCGTACGTCCACCCCATGGATCTCCGTTTAAATCGCGTGGACTGTAACGGCAGCTCCAATAGATGTTGTAAACCAATAAGATAAAGCCAAGCGTTAGACCAATTGACCCGATGGTAGCAATCATATTTAGTGGACCAAAGCCAGTTCCAGCAGAGTAGGTGTACATACGACGCGTCATTCCATTCAATCCTAGGAAGAATAGAGGTAGGAATGTCACGTTAAAGGAAATAGCAATGACCCAGAAACTGATTTTACCAAGACGTTCATTCAATTTAAAACCAAAGACTTTCGGGAACCAATAGTACATACCCGCAATAACCGCAAACACCGTACCTGGAATCAACACATAATGGAAGTGAGCTACTAGGAACATCGTGTTGTGGTATTGGTAGTCAGCACTAGCCATTGCAAGCATAACACCTGTTACCCCACCAATCGTAAAGATCGGGATAAAGGCTAGTGAATAGAGCATTGGTGTTGTAAATTGAATCCGTCCCTTACGCAGTGTAAAGAGCCAGTTAAATATTTTTACCCCTGTGGGGACTGCTATGGCCATTGTGGTGATCGAGAAGAACCCATTCACCGCACTGCCGTGACCCATTGTATAGAAATGGTGAGCCCATACTACGAAAGAAAGTAAGGAAATAGCCACCATACTGACAATCATGGAAGTATAACCATACAGGTTCTTTTTGGAGAAAGTAGCGATGATTTCACTATAGATACCGAACGCTGGTAGAATAACGATATATACCTCAGGATGACCCCAAATCCAGAACAGGTTGGCCCATAGCATGTCCATACCGCCATTAGCCATTGTAAAGAACTGACTATCAAATAGACGATCAAACATCATTAGTGCCAACGCTACTGTTAAAACAGGGAAGGCAAACATGATGATAACGCAAGTGATAAGAACAGACCATGTAAACATCGGCATGTCCATCATTTTCATGCGAGGAGCACGCATTTTCAAAATGGTTGCGGTAAAGTTAACACCGGTCATCAGTGTACCAATACCCGCAATTTGTAAGGCAATGGAATAGTAGTTGTTACCTACTGTAGGACTGAATTCTTTACTTGCTAACGGGAAGTAAGCAGTCCATCCTGCGTCAGGCGATCCACCAATAACAAAGGAGATGTTAAATAGCATTGCACCTGCAAAGAACAGCCAGAAACTAACGGCATTAAGACGTGGGAATGCTACGTCTCTAGCACCGATTTGTAGAGGAATAACAACGTTCATGAGTCCAATGATAAACGGCATCGCCATAAATAGGATCATGATAATTCCGTGTGTTGTAAAAACCTCATTATAATGCTGCGAATTTAAGAAGGTATTATCAGGTGTAGCTAGCTGAATACGCATCATTACAGCATCTACGCCACCACGGAAAAGCATGAGTAGAGCAGCAATGATGTACATAACACCGATTTTTTTATGGTCAACTGTAGTGAGCCATTCTCTCCACAAGTAGCCCCATTTTTTAAAGTAGGTTAAACCGCCAATGATAGCGAGCGTGGCAAGGACAATACTTGCCATAGCGCCATAGATCATCGGTTCACCTGTAACGAAAAATTCGTCCCATTTCATACCGATTTGACTCCTTTCTGAGCTAGTTATTTCTTATGCTGGTCGTGATTCATTTCGGAATGCTCGGAGTGCTCGGAAGAAGAATCAGAATGCCCAGAGTGCTCAGAAGAAGAGTTTGGCTCCGATTCAGTTGTTGTTCCGCCTCCATGATTATGACCACCATGGGCACCCTCAGGCGCTGGTCTAAATGTTAAGTGTGTGGAAGAATACGTTTTTCTTCCTACATGCTCCATATCAAGCACGCTATCAAATTCAGGCTCTGTCAATGCAGGAGCCGTTTGCTTTACTTCATCCACCCATTTTGAATAATCAGCAGGTGACATTGCTAGTACTTCAAATTCCATTTGTGCAAACCCTCTACCGGAGAAGTTAGAGTTTTTACCCATAAACGAACCCGGATGATCAGCGGCAAAATGTAATTTGGTAACCATGTCGGACATCGCATATTTTTGACCACCAAGCTGTGGAATCCAGAAGCTCGTGATTGGTCCATACGAATACAGACGGAATTCAATCGGACGGTTTGTAGGGATATTAAGGTAGTTAACCGTCTCAATGTTTTCCTCAGGATAACTAAAATGCCATTTCCAGTTAGAAGACGAAGCGTAAATAATCATTGGCTTTTGATCGTCATAACCTGCTGGCTTGTTTTCCACTTGATCCAGTGTTTTTACAGTAATAACTGACAAAATCACTACAATGATAATTGGAATGGCTGTCCATGTAATTTCTAGTAGTTTACTACCTTCCTCGTGAGGAGGTTCATAGCCCTCATTCGCTTTGGTAGCGCGATATTTAACTAGCATGTAAACAAACAAAACATAAACTACAAACAATACACCAGCCATAACCCACATTGAAAAAATAATGGTGTCCGATTGTATTTTGGCAACAGGTCCTTTTGGATCAAGTACCATTAATGGCTCACAACCGGATAATAAAAGAGCAAGACAAAAAAACATGAAAAGAAACGACCCTTTGTGTCTCATAAGTGACCCCTTTCTCTGAGATGTGTATTAGTCGAAGGAAGACGGGAGGATTTCTGCCCTAGGTGAAAGTCGTTTACCAATGTTCTATGAGATTACTTTCAATACGAAACCACATATAAAAATAGGGTTCCTAGCGGTATTAATAGACTTCATTTATACGGAATGTTAAATGGAACGCCTTAAACGTAAGGAAGGATTACTACAGGTGAGGCATACGCCATGTAGAATAAGTTGTGGTTTGTTGTTCAGTATGAAATGAATCATGGTTGACCTCCTAGGGTGTGAAATCAATGGTGATTGAAAACAAGAAAGCCTCATGCAATAAACCATATTGGGATATTGCACAAATGTTAAAAATAACAGTATAGAATCATTTTTGAGTTAATTCAATACGGTTTTTTTGTGGAAACAGCTTTGTGCAAAATACCTACTTTGAAGCTCTAACAATTTTGGTAATATGTTAGACAATCTGCTTATGAGCATAAAAATAATTTTGATATGTTCCCATCTACCTCGAAAAAGTAAAAGCGCTTACTGCCCAACCTTCATTTTATGCTTTCTTACCTAAATGGCAAGCACCTGATTGTGGTAGAGATGGGGCTATTACACATTAGATGTTAAAAAAATCACAAATTCGCCACGAATTGTATCAATTTCATGTCATTTTTGGCATTTTTGATTTGTGAAAAAAAGTACAAATATGTTTTTGGTGTTTTTTAGGAAAGAAAGGATTTTGATGATTTCTCTGTCAAAAATGAAATAGAAAAAATTTTTGTAACATTTGCTGATAGGTTTCGACTAAACCTTATGATGAACCAAATTACAGGCTAACGGGAGGAGTCTTAGAAAGTAAGCAATGTGCCAAAATATATGATGGGTGAGGGCGAGGCAGAGTACGATGCTAGCCGAGATGATATCTTCTATAGAGTAACTACACTAGGAGACCGTGTGAAACAATTTAACATCATTGATGCAGTAACACAATGATCGTACAATGTCTTGGCGTCACGCTACCTACTCGATTTGACGACGTTCTAGCCCAAGCTGTACCATTGAAGGATAAGCTAATGAGCAATTAGACAGCTTAGCTTACAAACTATTCAATGGGGTGGAACTATTTGTAGCGCGCACATAGTTAAATTAAAACGTAACGAGATTGGCCGAGCAGCGAATGTATTAGCAGAAGGGTTTATGGAGGACCCGCTGTATCAGCATATCCTGCCTGACAGTTCTACAAGACTGAATGTTCTACAGATTTTTTTCCAAAACTATGTTACCATGCTGTATGATTACTCCGATTTATATGCGACCTCCGATAAATTGGAAGCTGTTGCATTAGTATACAGATCGGAAAAGGCAGAAGCGTTGCCTAGATTCAGATACATGTGGGATATCTGTTTAGCTATCATAAAGTCGCTGAAAGCTAGTAGGTATATTGGATTGAGGGGATTTTGGCGGGGATTAGCTATTTTACGCTGTATGAGCTCTGCTTGGTTGTCTGTGTTTGAGGGACGAGTGTATATGCATTTGGATATGCTCGTAGTGCAGCCAGAGTTTCGCGGTCAAGGGTATGTGAGTAAAATTATGAAGCCTCTTTTAGAGGAATGTAATCAACGAAACATCGTATGTACGCTAGAAACTCAAAATCCTCATAACATTGCTTTATATGAGCGATATCAATTCACCACAATCGAAGTAATTCCTTTGCCTGAGAGTCAGGTAGAGCAGTATTGCATGGTTTATCAGTAAACATAAATCGATTTTTAGATAAAATTATAGATTAATATAGAGTTATTGCCTATTATATCTGTCGTTTGTGATGATAATAATCAAAAGCGACAGTTTTTTTTATTGTCATGGCATCTGTATAATAGGAAGCAACAAGAAGCGGATATAGAAGGTGATTAGATTTTGTTAGAATGGACAGGAGAACGTATTATTCCTAAATTGCTCAAGCCGATGAATGGAATGCTATTGGAGCATCTGGCGAGGTATTATTTTTCTACCCCGTATTGTCAGGGGAGAGTACTAGATATCGCCTGTGGTACTGGGTATGGGTGTCACATGGTTGTGAAGGAACGCAAACGAGAAGTGACAGAGATGATTGGTGTAGATGTAGATGAGGAGACCTTATTTTATGCAAATCGTGAGTACAATCATCAAAAGGTTACGTACTTACAGCATGATGCGCTCGATCCGGTGCTTCCAGAAAAATTAGGCATGTTTGATACGATTCTAAGCTTTGAAACCATTGAACATGTAGCAGATGATCAGCTGTTTATGGAAAATATATATAACATGCTAAAGCCCGGGGGTACGTTAGTCCTTTCTAGTCCATTTGGTAGAGGAAGAGGGATGCCAACTAGTGAGCCTTTTCATGTTCACCAGCTGACTCCTGAGGAATTTGAGCAACTATTTGTTCGCTTTTCTGAGGTGGAAATTTATTATCAGCGTGGATTAACGTTTGAGAAGCCGCGTGACAAAGTTCGCTATTTTATTGGAATAGCTGTCTGCAAAAAGTGATAGTCTAAAGGTTTGTTATTGGTAACAGGAAGAGGTGGCGGTTTTGCCAAAGTTTCAGTCATTAGGAATTCAGGCTTCAATAGAAAAAGCACTTCAACAGAACGGATTACATTCACCTACTGCTATTCAGGAGAAAGGGATTCCCGTGGTATTAACGGGTGTAGATGTAATTGCACAGGCACAGACTGGCACGGGCAAGACATTAGCCTTTATTTTACCCATATTACAGATGGTGGATCCTGAAAACCCGGATGTACAAGCACTAATTGTGACGCCGACCCGTGAACTAGCCCTACAAATTACTGCTGAGGTGAACAAGCTCATTTTCACACAGCCTGGCGTACAGGTGCTAGCCATCTATGGTGGTCAAGATGTGGAGCGACAGCTTAAGAAATTAAGAGGAAGTAGACAAATCGTGATTGCTACCCCTGGTCGCTTGCTTGATCATATGCGTCGAGGTACGATCAAGCTCTCACAGGTATCTCAGCTGGTTCTTGATGAAGCTGATCAGATGCTGCACCTTGGTTTTTTACCCGAGGTGGAAGAGATTATCCGAGCTACGTCGCCGACGAGACAGACATTACTATTCTCAGCGACTATGCCCAAGCAAATCCAAAGTCTAGCAAAGGGTTTTATGCAACAGCCTGTCACTATTCAGGCAAAGAGTGACAGGGTTACGGTAGCCAACATAGAGCAGCGAGTGATTGAGACGACTGATCGGGCCAAACAAGCTGCCTTACGTCAGGCTATTGATGAATGCCGTCCTTTTTTAGCGGTTATCTTCTGTCGAACCAAACGGAGAGCTACTACTTTAAATGAAGCCCTGCGAGGATTCGGTTATGCAACAGACGAACTCCATGGTGACTTATCACAAGCCAAACGCGAACAAGTAATGAAACGATTCCGGGATGCAAGTCTACAATTCTTGGTGGCAACGGATGTGGCCGCACGTGGTTTGGATGTTGAAGGGGTCACGCATGTGTTTAACTATGACATTCCGCATGATGTAGAGAGCTATATACATCGAATTGGCAGAACCGGCCGAGCTGGCGGTACAGGGGTAGCGATCACGTTTGTTGCTCCTAAAGACCGCATGTTTTTAGATATGATCGAAAAGGGTATCGGTCAGTCTTTGAAAAAAGAGACATATGGTAGTTCTTATTCTCAAGAGATTTCTCGTGATGAAGAAGCTGGATATACGGCAGACAAGAAGGCAGGACGGTCACAGAATAGACGTCAGTCAAAAGAGAGAGACGGCAACCGCGAGAAGTCAACAGGATCACGAGCTGGATCTAAGTCGGTAGCAAGATCAGGCAATGCAAAGCATAATCAGACGAGATCGGAACAAAAATCTGGAGTAAAGCAGGGAGCAAGAGCTACAAAACCAAGCTCAAGATCAGGTACGCGTCCAGAGACAAAGTCAGGAGCAAATCGATCTAGAACAAAGGCTGCAACAAAATCAGGTGCTAAACCAAACCGCCCAGCGGGTCAAGGACGGTCAACTTTAGCTAAAAAAAGAACGAGAACCAAATAATATAGAGTAAAAAGCTGTTCAGTCATCTTGCTGAACAGCTTTTTTATAGGTAAGTAAGAAACCAAAAGCTTAATACAGCATATTTATAAACATAAACGTTTACAAAGTATGTTATATAAAGTAGGATAGAAGTAAAAAAGGTATGGACGGTGTCTGTGATGGGTGAGGTGTTTGCGAACAGGAATTTTCGAAGGTTATTTTTAGGGAACTTATTTTCTGGGTTTGGGCAAGGGATGACCATGATTGGAATTGCGTGGTATATGGTACAGACAACTGGAACGGCTACTTTGTTAGGCTCAACGATGTTTTGCTCGGGTTTACTTATGTTCCTGATAGGACCATATTTGGGTACTTTAATTGATCGGTATTCACGGAAAAAAATATTGCTTGCAGAGAACATAGTGGGTTTTCTGGTATTATTTCTACTAACGATTTGGGGTTATTTTGGCGAATATACGAACGGTTCACTCATTGTTATCTATTTGGTGACCACGCTGATCTATCAAGTGCATTATCCAGCTCAAACAGCGCTGGTACAGGAGCAGTTTGAGCCTAAAAGCTATCATGCTATCAATAGCTTGCTCGAGATTGAAAGTCAGACATCTTCTGTACTTGCAGGTGGTATAGCGGGTTTTCTTTTGGGTCTGATAGGATTGCAATATGTACTATTTTTCAATGCTTTAACCTATCTTTTCGCCTTTCTCATGGTGTGCCGTATTTCTTATTCCTTTACATTGGAGAAGAATATAAGTCGGAATAATCACAAATCTTGGGTGGGACAATTTATGCAGAGCTGGCACTTTGTTCGAGAAAAGCAAGGTTTTTTCTTATTCGGAATTGCCGTGATGATACCGTTTGTAGCCGTGATGGTGACTAACTTTCTTGGGCCGGTTTTTGTCGTACAGACGTTAAAGGAAGACGTTCTGATTTATTCGTTTGGGGAAGTGACCTATTCCATTGGAGCAATAATTGCAGGTGTATACACTTATCATGTAATGAAAAGATTGGGTGAATATGCTTCTATGATTGGCAACTTTCTAATATTTGCCCTTGGTTTTGCAGGGATGATTATCTTCCAAATAGGCTGGGTTTATGTTGCGATGTATATGATCGTCGGGTGGGCCAATGCCTCTACTCGATTAATTAGACAATCACTCTATATGAAGCTTATTCCTAAAGAGCTTATGGGGCGAGTCATGAGTTTTTTTACCTTGGTTGGATTGTTCATGCGCTTGATTTTGATCGGGTTATTTACTGTTATTACCGATACAACAGGAGCCGTATTGGGACATATTATCCTTATAGGTTTGTTGCTATTGGGTGTGTTTGGAATTATGCGTTCTTTACGCCCTTTATTACAGGAATCAGTTGAGCGGTCTACTTAGAGATAGCGGTAGATATTAATCAGGAACTTTCCAGTTAAAAGCTTGACAGATGTTTATCGATGTAACTATAATCGTTACAAATTGTAATCTTACCTATTCGTTTTAAGAAAGGAAAGTAACATCCTATGAATTCTTCTTCACAGCCAGCAGCTACTGAAGCCGCTGCCAAATCAAAACGCTTATGGCTAGCGATTGTGTTAGGAGCATTATCTGCGTTTGGACCACTTTCGCTTGATATGTATCTGCCTGCCTTGCCAGCCATGGCAACCGATTTTCAAACAACTACTTCAGCTGTACAGCTTAGCTTGACAGCTTGTTTATTAGGCTTGTCCCTAGGGCAATTGTTTGCTGGACCGTTAAGTGACATTCAAGGTCGACGTAAACCGCTACTGATTGGGCTAGTCATTTATGCAGTCGCTTCGATTTTGTGTGTATTTTCTACTTCTATTTGGGCTTTAGTGGCTCTCCGTTTTATTCAAGGAGCGGCTGGTTCCGCTGGGATTGTTATTTCACGTGCAATGGTACGGGACATTTATGTAGGCCCAGAATTAACCAAATTTTTTGCCCTTTTAATGTTGGTTAATGGGGTTGCTCCTATTGCGGCTCCCATTTTTGGCAGTCAGCTCTTACTCTTTACACCGTGGGAGGGTGTTTTTGTAGTATTAGGTGCAATTGGTATTATCATGCTGTTGGTTGTTCTGTTTGGTTTACCTGAGTCATTGCCTGTTGAGCGTCGTTCCACGGGCGGATTCAAGAATACCTTGATTATATTTAAAAATCTCTTAGTAGATAAAATGTTCATGGGTTTCGCTTTGTCACAAGGTCTGGTGATCGCTGCTATGTTTGCTTATATATCTGGATCACCGTTCGTCTTGCAAAATATGTTTGGTGTATCAGCGCAAATGTTTAGTGTGTTTTTCGCTATCAATGGTGTAGGTATCATTCTGGCTAGTCAAATTACGGGTAAGCTGGCTGGTAAAATAAGCGAGAGTAAACTGATGATGAGCGGCTTGATTTTGGCAGCAATCGGTGGTGTTAGTTTACTTATTGTGATCTTACTAGGAGCAGGATTATATGCCATCTTACCTCCTTTATTTATTATCGTATCGTGTGTGGGGATTGTAAGTACGGCAGGTTTTTCTTTAGCAATGCAAAGTCAGGGAAAGGCAGCAGGCAGTGCCTCTGCCCTGCTAGGTGTCTTGTCATTAATCTTTGGTGCGCTCCTTGCTCCCTTGGTAGGCATTGGTGGAAGTGGAACTGCGGTTCCAATGGGTGTTGTAATAGCCGTAGCAGATGTGGGTGCACTTTTGTGTTATTATTTCATGGTCCATAAAGGCAAACAAACCAGCTAATTCATGTAATTTATATAAAAAAAGGAACTGGATTACGTACACATTTTGCGTACTGATCTGGTTCCTTTTTTCTGTATGGGGAAGACCTTATGATCTAGTTTGTTTGATCTGTGGCAACTCAGAGCATAATAAGCTGAGCTATTATCCAGATATTTATTATCTAACAGGAAAGGGTGGGTACCTTAGATGGACGGATCGTTGCTAATGGAATACGTATGGGTGCTACTTATATTAGTGGCTTTGGAAGGAATTCTGGCGGCTGATAATGCGCTTGTACTAGCGATTATGGTAAAGGATTTACCTGAGGAACAGCGTAAAAAAGCTTTGTTTTATGGTCTAGCCGGGGCCTTTATCTTTCGCTTTATCTCGTTGTTTATCATTTCCTTCCTAGTTGATGTGTGGCAGGTTCAGGCACTTGGTGCTGTCTATCTCCTGTTCATTTCTATCAACCACATTTTCCGTAAAAGGGGTAGGAATCCCCAAGAACAAGAGCAAGCAGATAAGAAAAAAGGAACGGGAAGCTTCTGGGGTATTGTAGCAAAGGTAGAGCTGGCTGATCTTGCTTTTGCCGTAGACTCTATCCTAGCTGCTTTAGCACTTGCTGTTTCACTACCTACAACCAATCTACCTAAGATTGGAGGAATGGATGGTGGGCAATTCTTAGTGATCTTTATAGGAGGATTAATCGGGTTAATTATCATGAGATTTGCAGCCAATTATTTTGTGGCCTTGTTAAAACGGCGGCCTGGATTAGAAACGGCGGCTTTTCTAATTGTAGGTTGGGTTGGGATTAAATTGCTGGTATACACATTCTCACATCCCAATGTGGCTCTTTTACCGGAGAGCTTCGCAACTATGAAAGCTTGGAAAATTACCTTCTACGTAGTTTTAGTAGGAATTGCTCTAGGTGGATGGTTTTTATCGAAAGAAAAAACGACAGAGCCAGGTTAATCATAAATCATGTATAATAAATGATGCCTTAGATCACTTTGAGCCAGAGATTCCTAGGCTGAAATATCTGCTATGGAAGAAGGATATATTACATGAGAATTAATAAGTTTATCAGTGAAACAGGCTATTGTTCCCGCCGAGAAGCAGACAAGCTGGTTGAGGCTGGGCGAGTCACGATTAATGGAGTGGTAGCAGAGCTAGGGAGTCAAGCTGATGGTGGAGACGACGTGAAAATTGACGGGAAAGCGTTGGGGATAAAGAAAGCAGCTGTCTACATTGCTCTGCATAAACCTGTTGGGATTACTTGTACAACAGAGAGGCACATAAAGGGAAATATCGTTGATTTCGTCAATCATCCAGAACGGATTTTTCCAATTGGGCGACTAGATAAGGACTCAGAGGGACTAATCCTGTTAACCAATGATGGCGATATCGTGAATAAGATCCTGCGAGCGGAAAACAACCATGATAAAGAGTATATTGTGACGGTCGATAAACCGATTACAGACGCCTTTCTAAAAGGAATGGCTAGCGGGGTACGTATTCTAGGTACTACAACCAAGCCTTGCCAAGTAAATCGTATCAACGAACGATCATTTCGAATCATTTTGACCCAAGGATTAAATAGACAAATCCGCCGAATGTGTCAGGTGTTTGGCTATAAAGTTCAGCGTTTGCAACGGATACGTATCATGAATATTCATTTGGACGGAATAAAAAAAGGCGGGTGGCGTGAGGTAAGTACAAAGGAATTGAATCAATTGCTACAAAACTTAACGTAATGAAGCACGTAATGAAGCACGTAATGAAGCTACTAAAACTAAAGTATGAAAAAAGGCACTTTCTTGCCTACTGCTGGTATACAAACAAAGCAGAGGCAATAGAGTGCCTTTTTCTTTTGCCTTCTCTTTAATGGGCAAGGTACGTAGTCAAAGGTTCCCACATATAGGTACATGGAGTCCCTTATTACTGGGGTTCATGTGCCTTTTTCATATTTTTGACCGTTGGAGGTACCTTTATGAAGACACGATTACTAGGCGTGCATATGATAGTCAGAAATGAAGAAGAGCTGTTGCCACGTTGTCTGGACAGTATTCGTTCCATTGATGATGAGATTGTAATTGTCGACACCGGTTCTACTGATCGAACCCGAGAGATTGCTCTTACATATGAGGCATCTGTCATTCAGACGGAATGGGAAAATGATTTCTCTAAAGCTAGAAATGTGAGTTTAGCACATGCCACTACCGAGTGATTTTTAATGATAGATACAGATGAGGAAGCAATAGCTGACATTGATAGATTGCGTGATTTTTTAAGCAAGCGGAATGTGATTTTTACCCAGGAAAAGTTTGGAAGGTAATCTTAGAGGCATTACCGCAAGAAGATGGTCTAACGTAACAAAAAAATGATGATGCGGCTTACGGTTAAAAAGGAGGGGGATTCAGTTGACACGATTAAAAATATCTCTGTGTATGATTGTTTGTGATGAGGAGGAGCACCTTGAACGCTGTTTATCTTCAGCGGCAGATACTGTCTCAGAAATCATCATCGTTGATACAGGCTCACAGGATCGCAGTATAGAAATTGCTAGGAGCTATGGTGCAAAAGTTATTTCTATACCTTGGAGGGGGGATTTCTCCGAGGCTAGAAATCTATCATTAGAATATGCGACAGAGCCATGGATTTTGGTACTAGATGCTGACGAGGAATGGGTGGTGCCATCAAAAGAACAACTAATAGAGATGATGGAAGCAGAAGGAGCTTTTGGTTACTATGTCCAATTGCAAAGCTTTGTAGGCGCTACAGGAGAAGAGTTCATAACTGATGGGGTTTGTCGTTTTTTTCAAAACGATGACCGTCTACGCTTTCGAGGAATTACTCATGAAGAGATTGCAACTTGTATTCTTGAAGTAGAACCTGAGGGAGTAAGATTTTCTCCCATGGTTGTTAAGCACTATAGCTATTTAGATCATGTTATTGCTCAGAAAAATAAAGCTGCCCGGAACGTTTCTCTGATCCAAAAGGCACTACTAGAAAAACCAGATGACCCTGTGTTGATTTACGCTCTAGGGTCAGAATTTTTTCAGCAGGAGGAGTACCAGAAGGCCAGGGTATTATTTGAAACACTGCTTACTTCCGTTCCGCATCATGTTGGTTATATGTCGGATGTATTACTAAAGCTGGCGTTTTCCTATAAAGAAATGGGAAACACGAAAGAAGCACAAAAAATTACAGAGGAAGCTTTGCGCTTTTATCCAGATTTCGTTGATATGATCGAGCTACAAGCTATTCTTCATATTCAAGAAAATCAACTAGACTCAGCTCTTGAGCTATTACAACAAGCTACCCTTTTGGGAGATGTTTCTCATAAATATACCTCATGTTCAGGCTGGGGTACCTATCGGAGCCTTTATATAAGAGGTTTACTTTACGAGAGGTTACTTTCCTATGAAAAAGCATGTCATTGCTATGAAGAAGCCTTGGCCTTTCAGCCACAGTTCAATGCCGCCTGGCAGAGATTAATCCGTATTCGAGGGGCCTTTAATCAAATTGAAGAATTAATTAATCAGCTCCAGCTATATAAAGGGAAATTGTCTACTCAGGTGCAAAGCAGCATCGTACAATATCTGATGGAAGTAAACCAACCTCAGTGGTTTGCACAATATCAGTTGTTACTGCCGGATGCATATACCCATAATCCGCTTTGGAAAGGGATTTTCCTCGCACAGCTACGAAAGGAGGAGCTTGCTTTACTAAGCGTAAGAGAAGCACAGCAATGCTTCCATTCCCAAATGCAGGCTGACAAGCAGCTTGAAGCGGATCTCTTGCAATGGGCCATTTTGCTCCAAATTGATGAATATGCGCAGGCTTACGAAATCGTCTTACGGTTAGCCCAACGGCAAAGAGGGTACCAAGCTTTATTTGGATGGAAACCAGGCCAAATCATTGTTCTGTCACGACCTATATACCAATCTTGCAGTCGGGCATTACTGGCGATAGGAGCTTGGGAAAAATGGATAGACCTGTATCGTTCTTGTTCTCCCTTAGGATGGACAGAGAATGTGAGCGATTCATTTGCAATTGCTTTGCTTCGGGCTCCACAATCTATCCAACTCCAATTTCTTCAAATGTTTCTATTGGAAACTCATTTATCTCCTCGGTTACTTCAGATTGCTGGAGTTCTTGCTATATTGTGTGAGAAATACGATGAAGCTACTACTTTGTTCGAAATGTTGAACCATAGCTCAACAGAGAAGGAACAATTAATAGCCCAGCTAGGCTTATTATATTCGCGAGCTGGGCTAGCTAAGACATGGAGAGCAGGTATTTTGCTTGAGCAATTAGATAGCGTACGGTATTTATCTATTTTTTCTTAAGGACAGCCCGAAAGCAGGTTAATGGGCTACCATACATCTGTGTTTGGACAGCATCTATAGGTTGCCCAAGAGTGACTTCTCCTGCAAAAGTAAAGCCTGACGTGTTAATCACTGTTGCCAATTGGTCAAGCAGAAGCGGTAGAACGTCACAAGTTATGATAAATAAACCATCCTTTTGGAGAACGCGGGCACATTCGCAGAAAGTTCGATACATGACAGAAAGCTCCATGTGCTCTATGACCGAGATACAGAAGATTTTAGAGAAGGTTTCATTGGAATATGGTAGCAGGGTTGATAACCTACTGACGTGTATGGAAATAAGCAGGATTTGAGAACTTTTTTTAAAAAGTAAAAAGGGAGACAAAAGCTGTTTCAATTTTGTTTTATTGGGTAAATAGGAGAGAAATCTGTACTTTCTGCTTTATATTTTGTCTAAGGATGGGAGAGAAAATGACTTTTCGTAGAAAACAATTGCTTGGCTATGGCTGCATATTGTTCTTATTACTGATTTTAGCTTCCCTGGTTATCTTTACGATGAATAGTATTAACGAGAACGTCGAAGAGATTTCGAATGATCGCTCTGTCAAAATAAAGCTGGTAAGTGATTTGCAGAGCAAGTTTTTTCATATTGACCAAGAGCTTAGCTACATCATCGCTGAGAATGATATACAGCTCATCAATCAAAAAATTGAACAAATGAATCAAAAAATACTAGATGCTAACTCTTTAATGACGGTGATCGGCATTAAAATGAATTCAGAGTCTGGTCAGCAATTATTAGCACAAATCAAAGTCCACTATACAGATTATCTCACCTATCAAAAACAGATTGTCGCCTATGTTAAAGCAGGAAATAAGGAAATGGCTAGAGCAATGTATGTTGGTGGAAAAGAAGTTACTCGTAAAAATGTTATGGAGATAACAGAAGAATTTAAGAATCGCCAACAAGAATTAATGGATGAAGCAGCTGATGAGTCAGTAAATACCTTCCATACCATGTTGCTCATCATCATTTTGAGTGTTGTACTTTGTTTAGCCCTAGGAATCGGAATTGCGAGTTGGGCTATACGTAGTACCTCCCGTAGTCTTAGTCATATTTCCAGTACAATATCCGGAATTGACTTTAAACAAGCTGAAAAATTACCTCGTATACCTATAGTAACAAATGATGAAATAGGGAATATTTGTGAATCTTTTAACGAGATGGCCTCCTCTCTTGAGGAACATACGATTAAGGTAAAAGAATTTAATAATAAGATAAAGGAACAAGGCTGGGTCAAGACTCAACAGGCTAATATGGCAAATTTAACGCAGGGAATACAAGATTTTGATTCTTTAGGACAAGAATTTATTTCTAAGATAGCTTGGATTATAGAAGCATCCTATGGTGCTTTTTATCTAGCTTTTGGGAAGGGAAGGAGCAAGGAATTTAAAAAAATTGCTTCTTTTGCATCGAGTGGCGAAGAAGTTGGAATTACTAGCTTTCGTTTAGGTGAGGGTGTAGTGGGTCAATGCGCGCAGGAAAAGAGAATGATCTCATTAAAAGAGATACCCGAACAGTACATTACAATTAAGTCTGCTTTAGGTGAAGCTTTTCCTAAACAAATTTTGATTGTTCCAGTTACTTTTGAGAATGAAACGGTTGCTGTAATTGAAATGGCTACCTTAGAGTCGTTTTCTGATTTACATTTGCAGCTAATGGAAAATGTCACAAGTCATTTGGGGACTACTGTTAATCGGATTTTCGATCGATTAGAGGTAGACCGCCTATTGCGAGAATCACAAGCGATGACAGAGGAATTACAAGCCCAATCCGAAGAGCTACAGACACAATCCGAAGAATTGCAGATGCAGACAGAGGAGCTTACTAGCATCAATGAAAGGATAGAGGAGCAGAAGCAATATGCAGAAGAGAAGGCCCGAGAGCTGGAGCAAACAAAAATAGAGCTAGAGGGGCGGACAGTAGCCCTATTGAAGAGCTCTCAATACAAATCTGAATTTTTAGCCAACATGTCGCATGAATTACGTACTCCACTTAATAGCATCTTAATCCTCTCAGAAATGCTCTCAGAAAATCTTAATGAGAAACTTACCTCAGAAGAACAAGAATATGCCCGTGTTATAAACTCTTCTGGTTCAGATTTACTCAGCCTGATTAATGATATTTTAGATCTTTCTAAAGTGGAGGCAGGTAAGCTGGAAGTTGTCTTTGAAGAGGTAAATATCAGTGAATTGCCGATGTTTATGGAAAGTCACTTTTCACACGTTGCGGCTCAGAAGAAGCTTACTTTCCATATAGAAGTACACCCAGATGCGCCCGACATTATGTACACCGATGAACAACGGCTTCATCAAATCTTACGTAATCTACTTTCCAATGCTTTCAAATTTACGGAAAAAGGCTCCGTGACTCTACAAATTAAAAAGGCAGATCCTTTGCATGTCAATATGATAATGCCAGAGGAGGATTATACAGATTACTATTTAGAGATTTCTGTAACGGATACAGGTATTGGCATAGCTGAAGACAAGAGAGAACATATCTTTGAAGCCTTCCATCAAGCAGATGGTGCAACAAGCAGAAAGTATGGGGGGACAGGTCTAGGATTATCCATTTGCCGAGAATTTGCCCGGTTATTGGGTGGCTGTATTACCTTAGACAGTGAAGAAGGGCGTGGCAGTACTTTTACGCTATATATCCCAAATATGCAGGAAGGGATGACACAAGAGCTGTTTTCGGTTCGTACAGAAGCCGCTGTAGCTAATATGGAAGAGGGTAATATAGACAGTTCACATCCCCCTGTATCTAGCACGGGGACATTACAGGTATCTGTGCAACAAAGCCAAATAATTGTAGAGCAAGATCAATTGGATTCTCCACAAGCACAAAAGCCTGCTCAGCAGGCACCAAGTATGTTCACGGGTAAGCGTGTCTTGGTTGTTGATGATGACAATCGAAATGTTTTTGCGCTCACAACCACGCTTGAACGAGAGGGCTTTCATGTTGTCACAGCTAATAACGGAAGAGAGTGTCTTGAAATACTAGAAAATGATCCACAGATGGATATCATACTTATGGATATTATGATGCCAGAGATGGATGGATATGAAGCGATGCAGACCATTCGCCAAAAAGCTGATCTGAAAAATGTCCCAATCATTGCCCTAACTGCAAAGGCTATGAAATATGACCGAGAAAAATGCTTGAAGGCTGGAGCATCCGATTACATCAGTAAGCCATTAAAGACGAGTCAACTGCTCTCAGTTATGCGTGTCTGGTTGGTGAAGTAGATGTAATAAATAGATGGAGGATAGATCGATGACTTCTTTGACTGAGGCAAATGAATATCAGATTGATGAACGAGAAAGTATTGAAATCGATCTTCTTTTAGAAGGAATCTATCGGATGTATGGGTTTGACTACCGTGATTATGTTAGATCATCCATAAGAAGGCGTATATGGAATCGTATGCTTCAAGACAGGATTCCTACTGTTACAGCTCTTTTGGAGAAAGTACTTCATGATACTAAATTTGTAGATAAATTGCTACGTGATTTCTCGATTAATGTAACAGAAATGTTTCGTGACCCTAGCTTTTTCTATGTTTTTCGTAAGAAGGTTATACCTGTTCTTCAGCAGCTTCCTGAAATTAGAATTTGGCATGCAGGTTGTTCAACAGGAGAAGAAGCATATTCCATGGCTATTCTGATAGAAGAAGAGAATCTAAGTCATAAGACCAAAATCTATGCTACAGATATGAATGAGGAAGTGTTGAAACGAGCTGAAAAGGGCACTTTTTCTTTAAAGAAAATGCAAAATTATACAAGGAATTATATACAGGCAGGTGGCAAAAAAGCTTTCAGTGAATATTACTCGACTGACACTGAATTTGCAATTTTAAACCAATCTATCTTAAAAAACGTAACCTTTGCTCAACACAATTTAGTAACAGATTGTTCTTTTAATGAGTTTCATGTGGTGATCTGTCGGAATGTCCTGATTTACTTTAATACAGACTTGCAGAGCCGTGTCTTTCAATTGTTTGATGAGAGCTTATCTACCAATGGCTTTTTTGGATTAGGAAGTAAGGAATCTCTCTCTTTTGTAAAAGAGATGGGCCATTATCAGGAGATTGAAGGAGTACGTATATACCAAAAAATGTGAATCAAGGCATAAAAGAGAGCGAACCTTCCTGTTAATAAGGAAGGTTCGCTTTGTTTGTATTTGAAAGGAGTCAGGAGGTATTATGTGATTCAATTATTTTAGGGGTTCACCTGTAAGTGCATCGATGAGGGAGACATCCCGTTGATAACTTAGTACATAATAAACCAACAAAGGAGCAGGTGCTCTTTGATCCTCATATTGTGGCCATAGATAGCTAAGCTTCATTGGATGTGATGCTACAAAGGCTTTTTTCGCTTGTTCAGCAGTAATGATTTTTTTGCTGTCAGGCAGGGTTGCTTCTGTTTGTAATGCAAAATGGAATCCGACTACTTTTCCTGTAATAGCATCTATTTGAACGGAGTAAGCTTTGTCAGCTACAGGGATGTTTTGATGAAGCTCACTGAAAGTAAGATAATATTCGGGATTTTGCCCATCTTTTTTCAGCTTACTTTTGTCCACCCATTCAGGGATTTGCTCTTTGTCCTGATCGTTCGAGAAAAGGGAGTCGAGAGAGAGCCCTTTTACTTTTGCATCTGCATATTTCTCAATAAATTGCAGAGCTGCTTTCTCAGCATCTGTAGCCGATATGGTACCCTTTTGCCCACGCTTGGAGCTATCATGTAGGTTCATTCTGCTAACTTCTCCGGTTGCCTTATTTGCGGTAATGTATACGTAAAGATTCTTATTATCATCTGTATGAGAGCTCCACGAGTATTCTACATAGGTTGTACCTGTTTCGGAGTCTTTTTCCTCACGTTCTTCATATTTCATCTTGCTCAGATCAAGACCAAATGCTGACGATGTCAAAAGCTTTTCTGCCTCTGCTTTAGATGTTACCTTCAAGGATTCTCCTTTTGCGGAGATGGTTACTTTTTTAGGGGTAAAGGATTTGAGCGATCCCCATGTAACCACAGGCTTACCTGTCTTTGCATCAATGGTTTTAACTTGTGCTGGAGCGTATGCGAGCACCGGTTTTGCTTTGGTATTGGCTTGGTCATTAGAATAGTTACTGATATAGAATAAATTCATATCTGTCTGCTTCTGAAAAGCTTCTTCAGCCTTTTCTTTACTCATTGCTTCTTTTGGATCAGGGAATTTTTTATCGTCATAGACGAGATCTGAATCCTCTAGGTAATAAGAGGTAATGTTACCGGCTTTATCTACAGATACACGGGGACCGCTTGAGAGAAGTGGAATTCCGTTGTACAAACGTTCAAATGTTAAACTTCTATGCTTCCAATCCATTCTTTTCCCGTCTTCAGTTACCATTCCATTTTGTGAGATACCGGCATGCTCACTTACCTTTAATTTCTCAAGCTCATCGCCTAGCATCGTTTTGAGAAATTCAGTTGCCTTTTCCTTGGCTAGCTTTTCAGATGGGGGAGTATCTGATACCCATTCAGAATGGTTGATAGAAAGGTCGAGTAGTAGACCGGATTTTTGATCAAAGGTCAGGGAGGCTTCCGGTTCTATTTTATCTTTAGAGCCTTTTTCGGATTGTTTTAGGAGATAGACATGGTACTTTCCTTCCTGCGTCTTACTATCAGGTTTATGAGATACAACAGTAAATGATTTTAGCTCGGGGATTGCTTTATATACCTTTTCAAGCGTTTGCTTGATAGTTGCAGGCAAGGTAGCCTGTTCCTGCTTAGTGGTTGATGTTGGTAAGCTTTTCGTTGACGTTGTGTCCGCTGCCCAAACAGGTGTAACGGATAGCATGCTAACGGCAATGAAAGTAGCTAGCACTGTATGGAGCTTCTTTGCTTTTCTCATAATAACCTCCTTTGAGTGTGGCAAGTAAAATGTTTCCAATTATAAAGACGAGAAAAAATGGAAAAAGTCACGCTTATCAGAAAAATATTGTAAAAGAATTCAAAGAGTTTCTCTACTCTATGGTTTGTCATTTCCTCAATCATTGGACAAGCAAAGAGAGTCGAATTCTGATGCTGAGGGTAATTTAGTTAGCGCGAATCATTAACAGACACATATCATCATGCTGATGCTCCTTAGCCTCAGGGGGTAAAATATTTTCTACCAGTTGTTCGGGGGTCTGGGGATGTTTGAAAAGCTCTGCCTTCAGTACATCTGTACCATCCTTGACAGTATTTTCTAATACTTCTAATAAGCCATCCGTGTATAAAACCATTTGCATACTTTTCTCATACGGAATAAGCGTTTTTTGTACCTCAATTTCTGAAAAGAAACCAACTGCACAACTACCTTTATCCAAATAATTGACGGATATATCGTCTACAATCATGATTCCCTTTGGATGCCCAGCATTGACGTATTCTACGGTCTTTTTTTCGGTATCAATGACTAGATAAATGGCCGTGAAATAGTATTGTAGGAATCGCTCTGTGCTATTTAACTGATACATGTATCGGTTTAATTCCTGGATGACTTGTTCCGGGTCTGTAATTTTCGTAATGGTATCGCGTAGAACAGATGAAATATACATGCAAACCAAGGAGGCCGCAATTCCATGACCCATCATATCTAATAAAATTACGCCATAGCGATTCTCATCAATGGATATCCAGGAATACATATCTCCAGCTAGTTCAAAGGTAGGTAGATAGGCTGCACTAATCTGAATCTGTTTATTATCGATTGGATGGCTTAATACGCTTCGTTGCACTTGTTTAGCAAGCTGAAGCTCACTTTGGATGACCTTATCACGTTCTCTATGCCAATCGCTTTCGTGCTTTAAACGTAAAGCAACACGAATACGTGCCATTAATTCGATTTTATTAATAGGCTTCATCACATAATCATTTGCACCTACGTTAAGAGCTTCTGCCATTTTAAAGGAGTCACCCATAGCCGTAACAAAAATAATAGGGATATGCTTTAATTCATCATTTTGTTGAATGCGGCGACAAGCTTCAATCCCATCTATTTCTGGCATCATTAAATCAAGCAAAATGAGATCCACACTTCGATGAATTTTATGCGGTACATCTATTTGTAGATAATCAAAAAGTTCGTAGGCTGAATGGAGGAGTTTGATATCTGTATATCCTTCACTGTTTAAAATCTTTTCAATTATGGTTAGATTAATCGGATTGTCATCCACGACGAGAATGCTCATTACCTATTCTCCTTTTTGTAAAGACAGTATAAGTACTCAGTTCATCGTATCATAGTTAGATAGTGAATGAAGCGGATATGGGTCACTTATTTCTTTACCCGTAACTTACATTTTTGAAACAGACCCATGATAAAATTTTGTCTATCTTCTTTTGATACAATAGAAAAAAACATGGTGGCAAATGAACACGAGAGCTACCGCAAAAAAGTGGTGATGATAATGCTACATCAGGCAGAGGAACTTCTTCAAAAATATTACGGCTATCCTGCCTTTCGAAGGGGACAGCAGCAGATTATTGAAAGTATTTTGACCGGGCACGACACGCTAGGAATTATGCCTACAGGCGGAGGAAAATCCATCTGTTATCAAATTCCTGCCTTACTGTTTGAGGGAATTACGCTCGTAATCTCTCCCTTAATCTCTTTGATGAAGGATCAGGTAGATGCATTGGTTAGTATGGGTGTACCTGCTACTCAGATTAATAGCTCTCTTTCCTATCATGAGGTGCAGGAAAGAATGAGTGATGCTAGACAGGGAAGATACAAATTGGTTTATATCGCTCCAGAGCGTCTTGAATCGGAACAGTTTCGTGAAATGATTCAAGAGATGCCTATTTCATTAGTAGCCGTTGATGAGGCGCATTGTGTCTCACAGTGGGGTCATGATTTTCGACCTAGCTATCTAGCGGTTGCCAGCCTTGTCCAGTCATTGCATTCGTGTCCTATCGTGGTGGCTTTGACTGCAACGGCTACACCTGAGGTAAAAGAAGATATTTGCCGACTCCTTGCTCTTAAAGAAGGTCAGGTATTCGTTACCGGATTTGGCCGGGACAATTTAATCCTGGCTGTACGAAGAGGCGAAGATAGACGCTCATTTGTCTCTGACTACGTGACAGCAAATCAGGGACAGGCTGGTATCATATATGCTTCTACTAGAAAAGAAGTGGAGAACCTCTATGAATTTTTACGCCAAAAGGGACATCGTGTGGGCAAGTATCACGCAGGTCTTTCTGAAGATGAGCGTGTAAATAATCAAGATGCATTTCTATTTGACGATGTGAGTGTCATGATTGCAACGAATGCATTTGGAATGGGTATTGATAAATCCAATGTTAGATACGTCATTCATTACAATATGCCAAAGAATCTGGAGGCCTATTATCAAGAAGCAGGGCGTGCAGGGCGTGATGGAGAACGTAGTGAATGCATCCTGTTGTTTCAGGCACAGGATATCCAAACCCAGAAGTTTTTTATTGAACAAAATGAACAAACTGATGAACGAAAAGAACAGGATTACAAAAAATTATATGCAATGAGTGATTATTGCCGAACCTCACGTTGCTTGCAGCAATATATTTTGGAGTATTTTGGTGATCCGAATGCCAAAGAGTGTGGTACCTGTGGGAATTGTACAGATGACGCAGAATTAATTGATATCACGGTAGATGCGCAGAAGATTTTTTCATGTGTAAAACGGATGAAGGAACGTTTTGGGGCTGTCATGGTGGCTCAAGTCCTTAGGGGTTCTTCCAATAAAAAGGTTCTTCAATTCGGGTTTTCGGCACTGCCTACATACGGAATTATGAAGGACTACACGGAAAAAGAGATTGTAGAAATGATTCAGTGGCTGATTGCTGAAGGATATATGAGTTTAACAGAAAGCCAATATCCGGTTGTTATGCTGGGAGAAAGAGCGGTGCGAGTATTAAAAGGAGAAGAGCAGGTCTGGCATAAACAACGTGCTAAACCGATCAAGCGTCAGGAGGATAGTCAATTGTTTGATGTCTTACGTCAGTTGCGCAAGACGATTGCCGAGCGAGAAGGGTTGCCACCTTACGTTATTTTCCATGATAGTACCTTACGGGAAATGAGTGAAATTGTTCCGACTGATAAATCTACCATGCTCACGATCAAAGGTGTGGGAGAAGCAAAGTGGGATAAATATGGCGAAGAATTTATCAAATGTGTAACCGAGTACAGTCAAAAGGTATAGCTAGAAAGGTAGAGTCAGTAGAGTGCTGATTGAACAGGAAAATGTGGGGAAATCCTTGAATTTGGCTTTCCCTACGTTTTTTGGAAGCGTAGAGAGCGCTTTTTTTTTGGAAATAAAAAACTTCATTTTTTCTTGCTCATTTTTAGTTGTAACATTATTAATATTTAGGTAGTCTACTACTAAGGCATATTTCACAATTTGATAAAAGGGAGATACTACATGCACTTACTTCAAAAAGCCTGCAAAGGTTTCTTAACAGCTATGCTTGGTTTTTCCTTTCTTGCTACAGGAGTAGCAACTCCTGCTCCTGTAGAAGCAGCAGAGAGCAAGAGTAATGATGTAAACATCACGCTACTCGGCACATCTGATATTCACGGACGCTTCATGCCGTGGGACTATGGTTTAGATGGTCCTAATCTCACTGGAAGTATGACACAATTATTTACAATTATTAAACAAGTAAGACAAGAAAATCCGAACACCATTTTATTGGATGCGGGTGATCTAATCCAGGATAACTCCGCGGAGTTGTTTAATGATCAGCCAAAATCTCCCATGATGGTAGCCTTGAACGAAATGGGCTACGATGCTTGGGCATACGGGAATCATGAATTTAATTTTGGTTTGGATGTATTAGATAAAATCGGAAGCCAATTCACAGGCACGATGCTCGCAGGGAACATTTACAAAGAGAATGGCGAGCGTTTTATGCCTGCTTATAAAATCATCGAAAAAGATGGCGTTAAAATCGGAATTATCGGGATGAATACCCCAATGATTACTGAGTTTGAAAAAGGTACTGACCATCTGAACGGGTTGGTAATTAAGAACCCGGTTGAAGAAACAAAGAAAGCAGTTAGCGAGTTAAAAGGGAAAGTAGACGTTATGATTGGTCTCATGCACATGGGGATTGAGAATGAGAATGGTATCCCTGGTACAGGTGTAGAGGATATTGCGAACGCTAACCCGGAGCTAACCGCAATCTTCGCTGGTCATATGCACAAATTGGTTAAAAAAGAAGTAATTAATGGTGTTCTAATTACAGAGCCTGATAAATATGGAACACATGTCTCTCGCATCGATCTTTCCTTTACAAAACAAGGAGATAAGATTGTTTTAAAAGATAAAGAAGCGACTGCTATTCCGGTAAAGGCTACGGATGGTACGTTTGTAACGTCTGACGCTGATTTGGAAAAAACATTGCAACCATTCCATGAATTCGCTCGTGCTGATGCTAACATCGTGATCGCTGAATTAAAGGACGGTAATCTAGTACCACGCGATGAGATTAAAGGAATTCCACAGGTGCAAGTACAAGCGACACCAATGGCTAACTTCTTTAATGAAGTAATGCTGTATTATAGTAAAGCGGACGTGGTTGCCCACCAGATCGATAATGATGATGTGAAGCTAGATGCAGGTCCGATCAAGAAAAAAGATATTGCCTATAGCTATCGCTATGCAGGTGGGGAAGTTACCGTCTATAAAATTACAGGTAAAGATCTGAAGGATTATATGGAATGGGGGGCAGGTTACTTTAACACGACTCGTCCAGGAGATGTTACCCCTAGTTTTGATAAGCAACGCCGTGCATCGAAATACAGCACGAATGACTTTTTTGGTAACGTGAAGTATGAAATTGATTTATCAAAACCAGCCGGTGAACGCATTACTAATGTACGCCGAATGGATGAAACAGCAATCAAGCCAGAAGATACAATTAAAATCGGTATGAACTCCTACCGTATGGAGGCTCTGCAAGCAAAAGGCGGGGCATTGGAAGGACGTAAATTCGATGTTCTTTGGTCTTCTAAGCAAAATGATGCGTATGGAGAAACAGGTGGGACGATCCGTAACCTGTCTATGAAATATCTAAAAGAAGTGAAAAAGGGTGTGTACACGCCAAACAACGAGCAATATTGGAAAGTGATCGGCTTTGATACTAAAGCTCCAGAGCGTGCAGATGTTGTTGAGCTTCTAAATGACGGCATTATGGAAGTGGCGAAGGATGGTAAGTACACAAACGTAGCTTCTATTAATGTAAATGATGCTGTTACGCCAGACGAAATCGCAGAGCTAGCGAAAAAAGCAAATGTAAAAGCAGATCAATTTACTGGAATGAAAACAAAAGGCGAGTTCTATCAAAAGCTAAACCAAGCTCGCAAGGCGGCTGAATCTGCAACGGATAAGGCTGTTGACAAAGAAGCCTCTAAAGAATCAGCAAAAGAAGCTGAAAAGCCAGCTCCTGCTGCTAAAGCTGAAACACCAGCAGTAACAACAACGCCTGCGGAAAAAACAGTGGTTACTCCTGTTGAGCCAACAAAACAACCAGTGGTAGAGGTCCCTGCCAAAAAGCTGGAGCCAGCGCAAGTAATCGCATCTGACAAGAAACAAGCTACTGTTACAGCATATTTTTTGAACCTGCGCACCAAGCCATTAGCTGGTTCTAAGATTATGGTAGCTGTACCGAAAAACACCGTTTTAGAGGTCGTAGGTTCTCAAAAAGGCTGGTTAAAAGTATCTTATCAAGGCAAGATCGCGTATGTTGATAATGCTTTTGTAAAGATGCTACCGTAACAAGATAAATAAAATCAGTGCCGTAGAATATGATGTGGTAGGAAAGCAGTCCGGGTATAAACCGGGCTGTTTTTTTGTAGGGACAGACCTTCTACCCGTGGTAGACGCCGTGTCCAGCTGTGTTATGTACACATAGAAATAAAGAGGTAAGTAGAATTACCTGATAGCCAAGGTCTAGAAAGGGGGATGACATGCCAAAACAAAAGCAGATAGGTAAAGCTAAGGAACGGTTCATAATTAAAGCAAGGAACGCAGCTATTACAAAAGTTACACCGAAAGAAAAGGTGACAACAAAAACAAAGGTGACAACAAAAACCAAACTAACGGGACGAATCGTTTTCCCAGACGATGCTGATTATGATCGGGCACGTGTAGAGTATAACCGTCGTTTTAATAAGTTTCCCAGAGTAATTGTGTTTTGTCAGCGTACACAAGATATCATTAATGCAATTAGGTGGGCACGTGAAAGAAAGGTACCTATACGTATCCGCAGTGGTCGCCATAGTTATGAGGGCTTTTCCGCAGTAACAGGTGGAATTATTATTGACGTGAGTGAAATGAACAAGATACGTGTAGATCGTAAGCGTAACCTTGCTTATGTACAGACTGGTGCACAGTTAGCAGAGGTATATCGACAATTATGGGAAAAAGGAGTAACCATTCCTGCCGGTACGGCGGCTGATGTGGGAGTAGCTGGGCTTACATTAGGTGGTGGAATTGGACTGCTGTCACGTCAATATGGACTTACATTGGACCATTTGCAAGCAGTTAACATGGTGGTAGCTTCCGGGAAAAAAGGTGCAAAGCTACTAAAAGCTACTCCAGGCCAACACGCTGATCTACTGTGGGCTTCCAAAGGTGGGGGAGGAGGCAATTTTGGTATTGCTAGTTCCTTTACATTTCGGGTACGTCCCATTAAGTCCGTATCGATCTACAGTATTACATGGAAATGGAAGGACTTTATAAAGGTATTTGATAAATGGCAACGCTGGGCACCAAGTGTAACCAATCGGTTAACATCTACTATTGAAATGTCTTCCAAGCAGGTAGGTACAATTGTATCCACAGGACAACTGCTAGGAACAGCGGAGGAGCTTCGCAGATTAGTAAAACCACTCCTAGACACTGGTTCTCCTATTAAAGTTAAGGTGCAGCAGGTTCCTTATATCGAGGCAGTTAAGTTCTTTGCGGAATCAGATGAGAATTTACTGCCAAAATTTAAAATAACGGGAGCATATGCCTACAAAAATCTGCCGATTCAAGGTATTAAGGTTTTACAGGATTTCCTGGCTAAAACTCCAAATCGCCATTCTACAGTATGGTGTCAAAGCCTGGGTGGAGCTGTTGGTCGTGTCATGCCATCGGAAACCGCCTACTTTCATCGAGGAGCCAGATATATATTTGAGCTTTCAGCTAGATGGAGAGAGAATACATCCCAACCAGCGAGTGTACATTGGGTCAATCGATTCCGAGAAGCACTTACCCCATATGTCTTCGGGGATTACGTTAATTTCCCGGATCTTCATATCAAAAATTGGTCTCAGGCATACTATGGAACCAATTTTGTTCGCTTAAAGCAAATAAAGAAGAAGTACGATCCTCACAATGTATTTTGTTTTGCCCAGAGTATTCCTGTGCAAAGGGTTGCGAAAAAAAGAGTGAAATAAAGCATGAAGGTTACAGTTTCCCGGAGATTTTGCTCCGGTTTTTTTTGTTCCAGTAGTTTCCGAGAAAAAGATCAATTTACCTTGAAACTTTTCCTACATTCTGTCACGATTTTCGATATAATCATAGAGATGTAGATGTGAGTAATTCATCGGTGAAAGTCAATTACGTAAGAAATGATTCTTTTTTCATACAGCAAACTAACAATCAACCATAAAGCTAAAGGAGTTAATCATGAGTATTTTAACCGTACAAGGTCTAAGCCATGGTTTTGGCGACCGTGCTATTTTTAACGACGTTTCCTTCCGTTTATTAAAAGGGGAACATATCGGGTTAATCGGTGCTAATGGCGAAGGGAAATCTACCTTCATGAACATTATCACAGGGAAGCTAGAGCCGGATGAGGGTAAAATTGAATGGGCGAAAAATGTGCGCGTGGGCTATCTGGATCAGCATGCAGTACTACAGCGTGGGATGACGATTCGCGATGTGCTACGTGGGGCGTTTCAATATCTTTTTGACATGGAAGCTGAAATGAATGCAATCTGTGACAAGATGGCTGATGCGACTCCAGAAGAGCTAGAGCAGCTGCTTGAAGATATGGGAACCATTCAGGACACGTTAACTAACAATGATTTTTATGTCATTGACGCTAAAATAGATGAGATTGCTCGTGGGTTAGGTTTAGAAGACATTGGTTTGGACCGAGATGTACAAGATTTGAGCGGTGGACAACGTACCAAGGTGTTGCTTGCCAAACTACTTTTAGAAAAACCAGACATCCTACTACTGGACGAGCCGACCAACTATTTGGATGAACAGCATATTGAATGGTTAAAGCGTTACTTAAACGAGTATGAGAATGCCTTTATTTTGATTTCGCATGACATTCCTTTCTTAAATAGTGTCATTAACCTGATTTATCATATGTCTAATCAAGAGCTGGGCCGGTATGTTGGTGATTATGATAACTTCATGCAAATCTATGAGGCGAAACAAGCTCAGCTTGAATCTGCTTATAAACGCCAACAACAGGAAATCTCTGAGCTTAAAGATTTCGTAGCACGTAACAAAGCACGTGTATCCACTCGTAATATGGCGATGTCTCGTCAGAAGAAGCTGGATAAAATGGAAGTGATTGAGCTTGCTAAGGAAAAACCAAAACCAGAGTTTAACTTCAAGGAATCTCGTGCTTCCGGCAAAGTGATTTTGGAAGCAAAGGATTTGGTTATCGGATATGACGAGCCATTGTCTCGCCCGCTCGATTTGTATATGGAGCGCGGACAAAAAATCGCTTTAGTAGGTGCAAACGGTATTGGTAAAACAACCTTAATGCGTAGTATTTTAGGTCAAATTAAGCCAATCTCCGGTGATGTGCGTATGGGTGATTACCTGAATGTCGGTTATTTTGAACAGGAGATGAAAGGAAGTAATCCTAATACGTGTATTGAAGAAGCGTGGCAGGAATTCCCGTCATTAACACAATTTGAAGTGCGTGCAGCGCTAGCAAAATGTGGACTTACAACCAAGCATATTGAGAGCAAAATTGATGTGTTGAGCGGGGGCGAGAAGGCAAAAGTACGCCTGTGCAAGCTAATTAACCGAGAAACCAATTTACTTGTATTGGACGAGCCTACGAATCACTTGGATGTTGAGGCTAAGGATGAATTGAAACGCGCCTTGAAAGCATACAAGGGTAGCATTCTAATCATTTGCCACGAACCAGAATTCTACCAGGATGTTGTGACTGATATCTGGAATTGTGAATCCTGGACGACTAAAGTATTTTAAGCGTAAGTAAGATAACGCTATAACATATGGTTTAATGAACGAGAAGCACCCTAAACCCAGCTTTGGCTCGTTTAGGGTGCTTCTTCTGTTAGTAAGACACCTATTTTTGTCTCTCATTTCCATTCTCTGTTCGTGACGTTCCATTGCTATGATTGCGGTTTGGTCTCATGCAGAATTTGCTTTGGAAAAACCGCCATTACTTTAAAGTAATCACCATCAATATCAATGTGTAATTCTCCACCCTGCAAATCCATAATACTCTTTGCTATGGCAAGCCCCAGTCCTGAGCCTTCTGTATGACGGGATTGGTCACCACGCTTGAAACGCTCAAATAACTCGCTTACTTCAAAGGGAATCTCGTAGGCAGAGACATTTTTGATCGTAAACAGCACACGATCTGCTTCCTCGTCTAGGGAGAGGTGAACACGAGTAGTAGGCAAGGAGTACTTAATTGCATTGCTAATTAGGTTTTCGAATACACGCCAGGTCTTTTTCCCATCTACATGTACTAGCATTTTGGGCTGATCGACATGAAGGCGGAAGGTTAGTCCTGAAGCAGGTATCTTATCAGTAAACTCGGCCAGTGCTTGTTTTAGGAGAGCGACAATATCTACCTGCTCTACATGCATCTCAATAGCACCACTCGCGACTTTGGATGCCTCAATCAAATCATCAATCAGTACCTTTAAACGATGGGTTTTTTGGTCCAATATGTTAATGTACTCTTTTGACTCTTCTGGAGTCAGCGTGTCCTGTTTCAAAAAGCCGACATAATTCATAATCGAGGTAAGCGGGGTACGCAGATCATGCGAAACATTGGTGATAAGCTCCGTTTTTAACTTTTCGCTTTTCATCTGGCTATCTAGCGATTTTTTTAAGCCCTCCCGCATATTATTGAGATTATGGACTAGTTCTTTAAAGTTTCCGGCCTTTGGCTCCTCGATATGCAGGCTAAGCTGTCCTGCTGCCATAAATTCTGTAGCTTTCATGATTTTGTTTAAAGTACCTATTCTACGTAAGGTAAGGGGCACTATAAAAAGAAGGTAAAACATGTTGTAAAAGAAACCCAAGAGAATAGGAATACCACCATTATCAACCATTCCCCAGAGGATTAATAGACAGCTAAAGCCAAACCCAGCTGATAATATTGCTAGCAATACCACCTTAAACAATAAGCTTTTGTATAAAATACTTTCTTGATAGATAATTTTTAGCTGATACAAACAACTTTTTTGCCATTGAATCTGAAGCTGCTCTCGATCCTTCATTAGGTACCAAGCTTCGTATATATGCAAGGTGATATAGGCAAACAGTAGTGCAAAAATCGTTAGTATAAAAACATGTGAGATGTCTGGTGGTGAATAGAAAAAAGACGTCTGGATTGATGAAATGAGTGTAATCAAACTAACGATTCCAAGTAAGAAAATACGAATATCAATCGGTATACGACGAATTATTTGTGCCATTTTTTCTATGGTGGGTAATAACTCTTGCTTTTGTTTGACTAAATAGATTCCAATCCAGATAAGTCCTACAAAACTGACGATACCTACTATACACTCTTTGATTAGCCGATCTCTGATTGACAGATAGTAAGTATAATCCGTATATATCTGATTTCCTTCACTTATGGTAGCTGGAATCATGATATAACCGGACCAGTCATGTTGTTTGAAGCGATTATGAACTGATGTGAGATGCTTGTGCTCATAAAGGTTAGAGATGGGAAATTTGGTATAATAGAGCGTTTTTGTTTTCAATTCTTCTTGATCTGGAAGACTCTCTATGTTTTTAAAGACTTCTTTGGTTTCTTCATTTTGAATATAGTAGTGAAAGCTACTATCTCGTTTAGAAAGGCTGTGCGTAAGCTCTTTAAACAACTTATCTTTTTTAAGCAAAAAGTATTTTACAAGGTCTTTTGATTCTTCTTCATATTTTTTTTGTATCTCAGCTAACTTTTGGGTTTGCCACTTTTTAATCTCTTCATCAGAGAGATAGTTCGTTTCTGCGGTATATTCAGAGTCGTAGTATCGTTTTATTGCTTGAATTTTTTCGTCTAACTCTGCTTTATGTTGACGTTGTAAATCCTCCAAGCTATCAGTAGGAAACTTTTCAGCAGTCGATTTCTTTTCATAATCTTTAAATTCCGTATATCTACGCTCCAAAAGGGCAGAGAACTGATCCAGTTTTTCTGTAAAACTATAGGTAGAAAAGTAATAATCCTTGCTTAATTTCTGTTTGTTACTTAAAACATCAATTGTAGCTAGGAGTGATAAAGACAGTAAATAAAAGCTTACTAGTAAAGCAACTAAGGGGATGTATTTACCCTTCGATTTTGTATCCAATGCCCCACACCACCTTTAAATATTTGGGCTCTTTTGGGTTGATTTCAATTTTTTCGCGAATTCTTCGGACGTGAACAGCCACTGTATTTTCCGCATTGTAGTAGGGTTCCTTCCACACTTTTTCATAAATCTCCTCAATAGAAAATACGTGGCCTTTATTGACCATTAATAGCTCAAGAATTTTATACTCCGTTGCGGTCAAACGAACTTTTTCGCCATCTACCGTTACGGTTTTTGCATTCGTATTGAGGGTCAAACCGCCGACTGTCGTTTCGCCCTCGCGTACCTTGTAATTACCTAGATTGGTATATCTGCGCAATTGGGATTTCACACGGGCAATTAATTCAATAGGATTAAACGGCTTCGTGATGTAATCATCTGCACCTACATTAAGACCTAGCACGATATCGGTATCTTCAGACTTGGCTGAAAGCATAATGATAGGAATATTCTTTGTTTCTCTGATTGTAAAGGTTGCTTTAATTCCATCCATAATCGGCATCATAATATCTAGTAGGATAAGATGAATCTCTTCTTGTTCGAGAATCTCTAATGCTTCCACACCGTTCTTCGCTTGAAAGACGGCGATATCTTCATTACGTAAATAAATCTTAATGGCTTCTCTGATTTCTACTTCATCATCTACGACTAGTACTTGATATTTGGGCATCTGTTATCCACCTTTTCTTCACGTTCCTTTCATTGTGTCATAGGCTTATCTTACAAACAACTTGTTACAAATCATTGGATAGAAATCTTACGAAAGTCTTAAGATGTAGGAATTCCTGCTGCACAAATAACAAAAACCCCTTCACTTACGTGAGAAGGGGAGCTAGATTTCTATTAGTGGCTGATTTGCCAAGGTCGTTTGCCAGGCGGCGGAGCAGGTACACCTGTAGGGAAATGAGAAGGATAGGAGTGTCTACAAGAATGTGTGGCTGAATGTTCACGGCGTACGACCTTAGGTACGGCACTTTGTTCCACACGCTTACGTAATACAGCTGAGGATGTGATTAATCCGGGGGCTGTGTACAATCTAATGGCTTCCTTCGTACAAAACGGACAATCAATTACCTCAGTAGCACGTTTCATGCTCATTCTCTCTTCAAAAGGTCCGCAATCTTGGCATTGAAAGACGTAGGTTGGCATTAGTAGCTCCTTTCTATGTATAACATAAGTGTGTTCAACGGGCGCTGTACTTCATAACATATAAGCTTGTTCACCGCGGTATAGCCCATCGTTGTTTTTAGATATTCAATCGCATTGAGGCAGGCACGGCGATAAGCAAGGTGCGCATCTAAATAATATTGTTCACCAGGATTATGACGAGGAGTAGCCTGCTCCTCCATAGGCTTGTTCAAATCTACCTGAAATAAAACTTCCGGCATAGAAGACCTCCTTTTACTGTATAGCCTTGTTATCCATCCTATGTGGACAAGGATAAAATCATTACTGATTGAATGAAATGGTTTCTGGTTTGGATATGTTGATAGATAGAGGTACAATAAAGGCTAACCAAAAGACTAGAGATTATAGGGGATATGCGATGAATAATATTTTTCTGATATTCAAAAGAGACGTAAAAAAAATTGTAACGAATTGGGCCGCTGCCATTATTATTTCTGGACTTGTTTTCTTACCGTCTCTATATGCGTGGTTTAACATTGAAGCTTCCTGGGACCCGTATGGGCAGACGAGTGGGATTAAGATTGCTGTGTCTAATCTGGATAAGGGAGCAGAACTACGTGGAAATAAACTCAATATTGGAGAAGAGATCATTGCCTCTTTAAAAGAGAATAAAAAGATAGGCTGGGTATTCACCGATGCAGATAATGCCTTGAGAGGGGTAGAGCATGGTGATTATTATGCGAGTATCACCATACCTGCTAATTTCTCAGAACGAATCGCAACAGTGTTGTCCAAAAATCCACAAAAGGCCGAAATTATCTATAACGTAAATGAGAAAATCAACGCTATATCACCAAAAATAACCGCAAAAGGCGCAAGTGGTGTAACGGAAGAGGTAAATCGTAATTTTATCAAGACAGCGAACGGCACCATTTTCCGGATTTTCAATGAGATTGGCATTCAGTTAGAGAGTGAGCTACCTACGATTAGACGATTAATTGAACTCGTATATAAAGTAGAGGGTTCTTTCCCAGAAGTACATAAAGTGATTTCTACAGCTAGTGCCGATTTGAAAAAAGCTGATGATATCTTGAATAAGGCCCAAAATAATCTACCAGTGGTGACACATCTTGCCCAAGATGCTGAAAAGCTCTCTGTGCAGGTAGGTGAGTTCCTGGACCACAGTACAGATGCGATCGGAACGTTAACACCTACGATAAAAGAGAACCTACTGGTGATTCAACAAGCCTCTGTGCTGAGCGAAAAATTATTAGGAATTCTACAGGATATTAGTTTTGTGCCAAGCTTGGCTAAAGTAGAGCTTGATCGTACTGCTGAACGTTTAGACAGAGCCATAAGCGTTACAAATCGTTTGATAGGGGTGTTTGAGCCACTATCCAATCTAACAGGGAAACGGCTGCATTTTGTCACTGATAAGCTCAAAAGTATAAAATCAACTTTTGAAAAGCAGCAGACCATTGTCACCTCCCTTGCAGATGCGATTGACCGAGGCGAAAGGCCAGCTCAACAACTAGTGGATCAGTTTATACAGCTCTCCAGAGACACCTCCCAAGCTATTGATGATCTTCTCAATCGCTTTGACACGCAGATTGAACCGCTTATTATGGAAGGGATCGAAAAAGCGAAACAGGATGCCAATCAAGCAAGAGCGGTGATCAAGGATGCAATTACTAGCATACCGGATGTGCAAAAAATCTTACAGGATGCCGCAAAGGGACTGTCTTTGGGAAGTAAGGATCTATTGTTGCTTCAAAAAAATCTGCCTGAGGTAGAAGCAAAAATTAAAGATTTAGCCAAACGGATCAGAGCTTTAGAAAAAGAGGGTAACTTAGAAGAAGTGATCGATCTGTTGAAGAGAAATGCGGAGAAGGAGAGCCAGTTTTTCGCGGAGCCAGTTATTTTGAAAGAAAATCGAATGTTCCCGATCCCTAATTACGGTTCAGCAATGTCGCCGTTTTTTACTACATTATCCTTGTGGGTGGGTGCATTGCTACTGGTTTCTTTATTAAGCGTAGAGGTTCATGATGATGAGCATGCTTTTAAAAGTTACGAGGTTTATTTTGGCAGGTATCTGACCTTTGGGATGCTAGCCGTACTACAGTCTGTTATGGTAACGATGGGTGATATATATATTTTAGGTGCCTATGTAGCAGATAAATGGTGGTTTGTCGTATTTGGCTTACTGATTAGTGCGGTGTTCATGCTGATTGTTTATACGCTCGTCTCTGTTTTTGGAAACGTAGGGAAGGCGATGGCAATCGTGCTCTTGGTGCTACAGCTTGCTGGTTCTGGAGGGACATTCCCGATTCAGGTCACACCGCCATTTTTCCAGGCTATCTATCCATATTTGCCCTTTACGTATGCCATTAGTATGATGCGAGAAGCGGTTGGTGGCATCCTATGGGACATTATCAATAGGAATATCATGATGATGACTGCCTATGCCGGAATTGCTTTGATCATTGGGTTAGCTTTAAAGAAATTCATCAACCGATCTTCAGCTAAATTAGTTAAAAAAGCTAAAGAGAGTCAGCTGATTCACTAGCACAACCTACCTAAGATAAATCAGTATGTCTCTAAAACAAATGAAAGACCGTTCCCCAGCCTTGATAAGCTCCCCTTAAAGTAGACAGGTGAAATAATAAAAACCTGCTGCTCTAAGGGGAGTTTTTTCATGCATAAAAAATGGAGTGCGCAAGAGAAATTGGCGGTGTTACAGGAAATTGAAAGAAGCCAAATAGGATTGGCGGCTGCCGCCAAAATGTATGGTATCGGAAAAACAACATTGATCGAATGGAGAGATCGTTATGAGTTAAACGGATTTGAAGGGTTGGAACATCGAATCTGTAACAGAAGTTACTCTGCGGATCTCAAGATCCAAGCGGTTAAAGATTATCTATCTGGGGCATTATCTCAAAGTCAAATCATCCGAAAGTACAAAATTGCTTGCCGAACCCAACTCCGTCGTTGGATTCAGAAGTATAATGATCATAGCAGCTTAACATCGTATTATGGGGGAGCAAAAGCTATGACAAAGGGTCGGGCTACAACATGGCAGGAACGGATAGATATTGTTCAGTATTGTCTTGCACATAACTATGACTATCAGAAGACCGTGAGCCAGTATCAGGTCTCTTATCAGCAAGTATACCAGTGGGTTAAAAAGTATGAGAATGGCGGTCAAGATGCGTTACAGGATGGTAGGGGGCGTAAGAAACCGGAGGAAGAACTAACTGAAGCGGATCGGCATAAGCTCGCCATGAAGAAGCTGGAATATGAAAATGAGCGCCTTCGCGCGGAGGTTGCTTTCTTAAAAAAGTTACAGGAGTTCCAAAGGAGGCGAACTTAGGCCAACATCGACAGGTAAACATCTATCTTGCCATACAAGCCGTTCATCAAGAAAAGGCATGTAGTGTGCAGGAATTGTGTGAAATTGCAAAGATCCCTCGGTCAAGCTATTACAAATGGCTGAATCGCAAGCCTAGTGCGCGTGAGTTGCAGAACCAACAGCTTACCGCAGCCATGGTCTCGTTGTATAAGAAGGTTGATGGTATCTACGGGTACCGTCGGTTAACCCTTCATTTGCGTAGAGAGACCGAACAACAGATTAACCATAAGCGCATACAACGCCTTATGAAGCTAAAGGGAATCCAAGCGGTCATCCGTAGAAAGAAAAAGAATTATGCACGCTCCACTCCACAGCATGTCGCTGAGAATTTGTTAAACCGTCAGTTTCATGCAAAGGCACCGAATGAGAAATGGGTAACGGATGTAACGGAATTCAAATACGGCAGAGGTCAGAAGGCATATTTAAGCGCTATTCTAGATCTGTATGATAACACCGTAGTTTCGTATGTTTTAGGACATGCCAACAATAATAATCTTGTATTTCAAACCGTCGAATTAGCCATAAAAGCGGCGCCAGGAAGCAAGCTATGCTTCATAGTGATCGTGGTTTTCAATATACCTCTTTAACTTTTAAAAAGTTATTTGCAAAGAAGATAACCCAGAGCATGTCCCGTGTTGGCAGGTGTATTGATAATGGTCCGATGGAAGCGTTCTGGGGAATCCTTAAATGCGAAAAATATTATTTACATTCATACAGTACCTTTGAGGAGCTGAAGAAAGATATTAATACCTACATCTACTTTTACAATAACGAGAGATTACAGGCAAAACTAAACGGCCTCAGTCCAATAGAATTTAGGACCAAGGCCGCTTAACGATTTTTTATTTTTTGTACTGTCTACTTGACGGGGTGCAGTTCACCTGCGGGAACGGTCTTTTTACATACAATGAGCGAGTATAATGAATCGTATCACTCACACTAATCGTGTTTTATTACTTGCTTGGAAGTAGTTCAGCTTTTGTGCTACCTACTTTAATTGATGATTCAGTAGGAATCCACATACCTGTGTTTTCATCGCGACCTTGTAGTACGAATTTAGGGTCTTGTTTTTTCATTTCATCTACAGCTTGTTTAGAGAGTTTACCAATATTACCATCTTTTAGAAGGTTTAGAATTAAAGCTAGTTTTGTATCAGGGAATTGAGTCATCATTTCGTAGTCGCCATTGCTATCGCCACCTATAAATAGAGGACCATTTCCACCGTGTTTTTTAGCAATCTCAGCTTTAATTACTTCTGTTTTTCCACCATAAACTGTTTTGAACCAGTCCTTTTTGTACACTGGCTGCATAACACCTTTTGCATCTTTCTCCAATTCCATACCGATTACGTTTTCTTTTGGAATGTTATAGCCATACTTAGGATTTGATGCAAATACTTCTACTACTTCTTTCATAGAAGCAGATACTACATAAACATCAATTCCATTAGAACGGAAGGTATTCATCATGCTAGCAACCTCTGGAGATAGACGAAGACCGGATGTATATGTAACGCTGATTACGCCAGCTTTACCGCTTAGCGTTTTTGGACTTGTATAGTTGATTTTACGGATGGAATCACCTAGACCGTAGTCATTGGAAAGCTCAGCCAATTCATGAACTTCATCAACGCTCATGTTAGTCAAGAAGTAAAGAACCCAAGGATAACCTACATCGCTACCATGAGAACCGTTGATTGCTTCGTACAAGAAGTACATTTTTGTACGGAAGTCGATGAATTGGTCAGACTTAGTTACTTCTTCTAAGGATTTTTTACCTTTGAAGCCTTTATAATTCTCATACAAGAATTTGTAGTCAGAAATGATGTCAGCAGAAACGTTTTCCATTGTGATTGTTTTGCCGTCTACTGTTTTGTATTTATCAGCAAAAGGACCCTTTGGAACGTTCATAACCAATACTTTTGCAAATTCTTCTGGTGTTAATTTGAAGTTCAAGTGATTGATTTGATAAATAAGTAGCGCTTCTTGAGTATCGTGCATGATGCTAGTGTTGTCCCAGTCAAAAACAGCATAAGGTTTTTTATCTGCTTTGTAATTAGGACTCTTTACGCCATACTGGTCGATCATTTTTTGAACAGCAGCGTGAGTTTTTTCAGCCCATTTACCTTTGTCAAGCATTTGTAATTGCTGTTGAGCAATTTGTGTAGCAGAAGCTGTTGATAACGGAGCTGCGAATGCTGGTGCTGCACCTAGCATAAGTGATAGGGATAGACCGACACTTAGCAATACTTTTGTTTTCTTCATGATTTTCTCTCCTTTATGATGTAGGTTTTCTTATAAACAATCGGGAATATCATGGATACTCCCGACTATTTGCGATGGGAATCTTGCTAAACAGAGAGTACAAATGGGTTATACCCGGAAACGGTCAATTAAGCTCGTTAATTCCTGAGATATCTGACGTAGTTCCTCAGATGATCCTTGAAGAGCCATCATTGCAGTTACCTGGGACTCAGAGGATACAGATACGTTTTGCATGTAATCAGCTGAAAGCTTAGCTATATGTGCTGTCTCATCAACAGAAGATGCAATCTCTTCACTGGCAGCGGACATTTCCTCTGAAATAGCGGAGTTATCATGAATTTGTTCCGTTATATTTTTAATTTGTTGAAGGATGCGTTGGAAAGCTTCACCGGAATCTTGTACCATTTGAACACCGTTAGAGACGCTATGGTTTACATCATTCATAGATTCCATGGCACGATTAGTCTCTCCGTGCACTTCATTAATTAAGCTAGCGATTTTACCAGCAGACTCTGAAGATTGCTCTGCAAGCTTTCTTACTTCATCTGCAACAACAGCAAATCCTCTACCATGTTCTCCTGCACGGGCAGCCTCTATGCTTGCATTTAGAGCAAGAAGATTGGTTTGGGAAGAAATGTCGGTAATCATATCTACAATTTTTACAATCTCGTTAGAACGTTCCTGTAGGACCTTCACGACAGAGAGGGAATGCTCGACAGATACACCGATGTTGCTCATTTGTTGTACGGCGTGCTGTACGGTATTATTACCATTCTCAGCTTCTTGTGTTGTATCAAGTGAAAACTCTGCAATTGAGGAGGTAGATTCAGCAATTCGTTGAATACCCAGTGCCATTTCCTCCATGCCTTTAGCACTTTCCTCTGTACGCATAAGCTGATTATCTGCGCCACTTGCTACTTCTTTTACATTTTCAGCAATCTTATCAATAGCCACTATATTACTTTCCACATGAGCAGATACCTGCTCTGAGGAGGCTACTAGCTTTTTGGATGCGGATACAATCTCTGAAATCAGATACTTAATAGATAATTGCATGGATTGCAGAGAATTAGCCAAAGTACCTAACTCATCCTTACGTTGAAGTAAATGAGGCTGTACTTCTTTGGTTAAATCACCTTCTCCAATCTCTTGCATGTGACCAATTAAGGTAGTGATTGGCTTAGAGAACTTACCAGCTAGAATAATAGATGCAACCAAAGCAATAACACCCAAAATGACACTCATGATCAAAATAAGGAAGAAGATATGATCAATGCTACTATTAAGCTCGCGTTGTTCAATAAATGAGATATATTTCCAACCAGTTTTTGGTGAGGTATAGACGTTCGTTAAATAATTTTGATTTTCCATAACGACTTCCAGTTGACCTGTCGACATTTCACTTAGTCGGGCTAATGTTTTATTATCCAAATCTTTTACGTTTTTGGAGATCATATCCGGATATTGAGGGTTAGCAAGTACAGTACCCTCAGCGGAAATCATCATAACATAACCGGTTTCTCCAATTTTCATTTCCTTCAAGACTTCGGTTAAATTCAGTAGGTTTGTATCAATACCAAAAACCCCTACTGCTTTTCCAGCCATATCGCGAAGCTGTGTAACGATACTGACTGCAATAGTATCTGTTCCTGTCAAGATATAAGGAGCAGTGATTACGACCTTGCCTGGTTCTTTCATAGCATCTGTATACCAAGGACGGTCACGTGGGTCATAATGTGAGCTCATATTTTTGACAGGATACTGTGTATAACCGCTAAACTCAGTTCCTACAAATAGCGATGAAGTGTTGGGATGGGCTTGAATATAGCGTTTAAATTCTTGGGCCAGTTCTGCTTCTAAACCACCATTTCCCATAGCATCTATTTTAACTGTCCCAGATTCATTTTTATATGACTTGATCGATGCATCTGTTTTTTTCAACAGAGAAGAGTTTGCAAGCATGAGTACGTTTTCACGGATGGAATTAAAATAAATAGATACGCCATTATCCACTTGGGCTACTTCCTTGGTGTTAGCAGCCAAGAAATCCTGATGAATCTGTCTTTTCATATCCAAGTAAACAACACTGCTAATAAGAGCAATCGGGATCGTAATGCATAGAACAAATGCAATGATTAACTTGGCTTTTATTGTATGAAACAAAGGCGTTCCCTCCCACATGCAAGTAACCTCTATCAACTTTTTCCAAATAAAAGGAAATAGAGGCGAAATTTTATTTCTGTTCTATTAATTAATCGGATAAATTCGGAATAAAATGAAGGATTATTTCGAAACTACATAGTCGTGTTAATTATTCATGAAGAATTTGTTACATTTATGAAAAGTTTTAAAACAATGATATTGGAGGGATTCTATGGAGTTTTATCGTGTAAAAATAGGTGGTTTTTTGAACTGTTTTTAAGTGGAATTTAAATTTTATATTCACAAAAAATATCATTTTAATAAATATTTTTATGGTAAATATGGTAATAAATGATGGTAAGATTCATTTTCTTAACAAAATGATGTTCTAAACTTTACAGCACCTACACAGCATATTAAAAAACAAAAGGTAAGATACAACTAACAAGTAGATAGCGATAAGGTTGGAGCCGGGGAGAAACCTCAATAGAAATTACCAAAAACTTTTTTAAAAGAAAGTGTATTGGCAGGTTCTATTTGAGGTTTTTTATTTTTGAACAGGAGGGTAAATAGCAGACATGAATCAAGCGGAGTTTTACGCCAGATTAGAAAAGCATAAAATCATTGCATCTATTAAACACCCGAAATCTCTGGAACGTGCATTGGAGGCTCCCATTAGTGCTGTAGTGCTTTCAATTGGAAATGTAAACACAATGAAACGATATGTAGATCTGTTTAAATCACACCAGATTCCAGTATTTCTGCACGTAGAACGCATGGGTGGGATTAGCTACGATCGGGAAGGTATGGCCTATATAGGAGAGAATGTGAAGCCAACAGGAATCGTTACAACGCGTAATACGCTGATTAAATTAGCCAAAAAACATGGCCTCCTTACTATCCAACGTTTGTTCTTAGTTGACAGCGATTCACTAAAGTCTGGAATTCAATCTATTCAGGAAACTCAACCAGATGCTGTGGAGATCATGCCTGCCTTACTACCGGAGTATATCATTGAGTACCGAAATACGCTTCAACAGCCAATTATAGCAGGGGGGTTGATCAAGAGGCGGGAACAAATGGTGACGGCTCTTCGGCATGGTGCCATTGCTGTATCTTTAGGACAACATCAGTTGTGGAAGGAGAATATGGGAGATGAGAAATTGCAGCACTCTTCTATTTGATTTAGATGGAACCCTGCTTGATAGCAGAGAAGGTGTGATAAATGCGGTTTACTTCACGATAGAAGAGCATTGTCCAGGCATGTTTACTAGAGATGAAATAACAGATCGCTTTGGCGAATCCTTGGAGGAATTTTTACATGAAGTTGAAATAAGAATCAACGAACAACAGGTACAAAAGCCTGAACTCCCAGACCAGTCAGAATCAAATAAAGGAAAGCTTTGGGATCGTTCAGCATATTGTAGGGATTATTTTACATACATGAAAAAACATCATAACAGCCAGATACAGTTGTTTCCATTTGTAAGAGAAGGACTAGTAGCACTGCAAAAAAGAGGATTTCAGCTTGCTGTTGTCACCAATAAACAACGCGAGTTTGCTTTACAAGGCTTAGAAATGGCAGGCATCCTGCATGTATTGGACACAGTGGTCACGCTAGATGATGTGGCACTTGGCAAGCCTTCTCCTGAGCCAATACAGAAGGCGATAGCAATTCTACGTACTACACCTGAAGAGACACTCATGATTGGTGATAGCAGGTATGATCTGTTATCAGCTAGTGCGGCCGGTGTGCGTAGCGTGTTGTTGGAGTGGTATGGAGTAGATCAACAAATGCAAGAGGAGCCTCATTATCGATTTTCAACATTCCAAATGCTTGTCGATGAACTACTGCTAGCCAGTGTGCAAAGAAAGGGTGAGTAGAGTGGCAGAAGTCGTGCTGAAGCAAGTAGTGAAATCCTATCAACAGCAACAGGTGGTAAAGGGAATGGATTTAGTAATTCCGGAGGGTTCCTTTACGGTTCTTGTTGGTCCTTCAGGCTGTGGTAAATCAACTACGCTGCGAATGATAGCTGGACTTGAGAGTGTGACGGAAGGCGAAATTTGGATAGGCAAGCAAAAGGTGAACGATGTGCCACCCGGTAAACGAGATTTGGCCATGGTGTTTCAAAACTATGCGCTGTACCCTACGATGACAGTCTTTGACAACATTGGTTTTGGTTTAAGAAACCGAGGCGTTTCTAAAAAGGAATGCAAGATATTGGTCGAGGAAATTGCTGAAATCGTAGGACTTCAAGATTATTTACATCGCAAGCCAGCCCAGTTATCAGGCGGTCAGCGCCAGCGTGTGGCATTAGCCAGAGCAATGGTTAAAAAGCCAAAGGTGTTTCTCATGGATGAGCCCTTATCCAATCTGGATGCTAAATTGCGGAATCAGATGCGCGTGGAATTAACCAGTTTGCACAAACAGCTAGGGACAACATTTGTATATGTGACACATGATCAGGTAGAAGCGATGACGATGGGCGATCAGATTGTTGTCATGAATGAAGGGGAAATTAAGCAGGTGGCCTCCCCGATCCATCTCTATCATGAGCCAGAGAATTTATTTGTTGCACAGTTTATCGGCTCGCCTTCCATGAACATTTGTCAACAGAAAAATCACGCAGGAATGATAGTAGGCTTCCGCCCGGAAAAAGTGATGATAGTGACAGAACAAGGAATGGCACAACATGAACATGTGTCACAATCACCTATTTCAGATTTCTCTAGTAAAGGAAGCATTATCTCGCGTGAAATCCTTGGCTCTGATGTCCTGTATTACGTACAGACGGAAGCAGAGAGAATCATTGTCAAAAAAGAGGCGGATCAGCTTTTTCCCATAGGAGCCGACGTCATCATATCAGTGCTCCCAGAACACCTTTATCTCTTTGATCCAGCTACAGGAATGCGAAAGAATTCCCCTCAACTACCTTATCAAAAATCAGCGATCGCAGGAGGATTGGTGTGAATGGAAAAGGTGGCTACGACACAAACCAAATCGCTACCCACTCCATCAGCCTGGTCTAGGGAACGGATGATAAAAACGAAATTTTTGGAAAACGTGCGTCCTTATGCATACATTACTCCTGCTCTGTTGTTTTTTACGCTTTTTTTCTTATTTCCGATCGGTTACATGATTTATCTTAGCTTTCATGATTGGTCACTACTAAATTTGGATGCGATCGAGTGGGTAGGTTTTGCCAACTTTCGAGAGCTACTACATGAACCAGATTTTCATCTCGTTTTCCTCAATACCATTGTGTTCACTATTGGTACCGTATCTATCAGTATTTTGTTAGCTTTTTTCCTGGCCCTTTGGCTTAATCGAACAGCTAAAATTTATGGAATTATGCAAGCCGCAGTTTTTAGTCCGCATATCATTTCATTGGTGTCAGTGTCCATGCTATGGATGTGGCTTATGGACCCGCAATACGGTTTATTGAACGCTCTGTTGGAATTTATCGGATTACCTGCTTATACATGGCTCAGTGATACCAAAAGTGCAATGATTTCACTCATTCTGGTGAGCGTTTGGAAAGGTGTAGGCTATAACACGCTAGTCTTTATTGCGGGACTGCAAAGTATACCGAGAGATCTTTACGAAGCGGCCAGTTTAGATCAGGCAAGCAAATGGAAAACGCTACGTAAAATTACCGTTCCAATGCTGTCACCTACTTTATTTTTTCTGACGGTCATTAATATCATTTCCTCCTTTCAAGTTTTTGACACGATTTATATCATGACGCAAGGAGGACCTGTTAATAGCACAAATATGCTGGTCTTTTATATCTATGAGCAGGGAATGGATTTCTATAATGGAGGGATTGCTTCAGCGGCGTCTGTCTTATTATTGGGACTCATCGGAGTTGTTACTTTTCTACACTTTTTATTTATGGAAAAACGTGTTCACTATCGCTAAAAGGGGGGATGACAAGTGAAGCAAGTAGGACATCTTTCGCTTAAAGCGATTGAATGGATGCTGTTACTAGCAGTATCGCTCGTCTTTGTCTTTCCTTTTCTATGGATGGCGTTGACTGCTTTTAAAACATTGCCAGAGGTCTTTCAATTTCCACCTACTTGGTTGCCTGAATCTTTGCAGTTTCAGAACTTTTTAATCGCTTGGAGTTCAGGACCATTCTTTACCTATCTACTAAACAGCACGTTGGTAGCGGTTGGAATTTTACTTCTTCAAATTCTAACGGCTGTGCCTGCTGCCTATGCATTTGCAAGGTATCGCTTTCGGGGAAGAAATCTTCTGTTTGGCGTAACACTGATCGCCCTTATGATTCCGCCTCAGGTTATCTTTCTACCTATCTATGTGGAGATGAGTAATTGGGGGCTAGTAAACACATTATGGTCATTGATTTTACCTTATGGGGCGAGTGCTTTTGGTATTTTTTTACTACGCCAGGCCTTTATGCAGGTACCAGACGAGGTAATTGAAGCAGCAAGACTCGATAATGCATCTGAGTGGAAAATCATGTGGACCATTATGGCCCCTATGGCAAAGCACGTGCTGGTCACATTTGGACTATTTAGCTTCATTTATCACTGGAACGATTACTTTTGGCCGCTCATCATGACCAACAGTAACGAGGTACGCACATTACCTATAGGAATCTCCATGCTTAAAACGGCTGACGGTGGTAGTCAGTGGAATGTGGTTATGGCGGGGAATATGATTTTGGTGTTTCCCATACTACTGATTTTCTTTTTTGCTCAGCGCCATATTATTAGCGCATTTGTCTATCAATCAAAATAAAAGTAAGAATCAAGGAGGGCAAGAACGTGAACGTGAAAAAGTGGGGCTTATCTATTCTCATGTGTACAGTCGGTTTGTCAGGAATGCTAGTGGGATGTGCTCAACAGAAGGCAGCAGGAACCACCGAACAGGGGACACAAGCAAAGCAGGAAGCAACAGCATCCAGCCAGCCTGTTGAGATTGATTTCTGGTATGCAGTAGGCGGTCACAACGGGGAAATGGTCCAAAAGCTTGTAAAGGAATTTAATCAAACTCATAAGGATATTGTGGTAAAGCCTTCTTATCAAGGAAGCTACTACGAGAATCATACTAAGGTACTGTCAGCGGTAACAGCAGGGAATCAACCTGATGTTACGATGGTGGAGATTGCTTCAATTGGTGCCTTTGCCGATGCGAAGGTATTGGAGGATCTAGGACCATATACTGCTGGAGAAGAAAAGAAATACAATCCTGGCCTCATGGGTAACTCCTATTGGAAGGAGAAATTATATGCCATTCCGTTTAATCGCTCCACTCCTTTGTTATATGTGAATCGAGATTTATTGAAAAAAGAAGGACTTGATCCAAATGGCCCCAAAACATGGGAGGAATTACGTAGTTTTTCTCAAAAGCTCACCAAAAAGGAAGGCGGAAAAACCAAAACGTACGGATTCTCCACACCAATTGATATCTGGTTTTATGAAGCGCTGGTATTTGAGAGCGGTGGACAAATTTTAAGTGAAGACGGCAAAAGCTTAGTCATTAATACAGAGGCAGGTAAGGCGCCTTTAGAATTTTGGATAAGCATGTTAAAAGAAGGAATTATGAAAGCTCCTCCAGGTGAGAAGTACAATGCCTGGGATGTAGCCGCGCAGGATTTCCTGAATCAGCAAGTAGGGATGATCTTTACGACTACTGGTGAGCTGAAGGGCATGCGGGAAAAAGCTAAGTTTGATGTAGGAACGGCCTTCTTGCCTGCTAATAAGAATTTCGGAGTACCAACAGGTGGGGCAAATTTAGTCATCTTACAAAAATCATCTGAAGAGGAAAAGAAGGCGGCGTGGGAGTTTGTAAAGTGGATCACTGATACCCCACAAACCAGTGTATGGTCAGCAGAAACAGGATATATGCCAGTCACATCGGACGCAATTCAGTCAGATGAAATGAAAAAAGTATATGAACAGGACCCTAACTTCCAAGTGGCTGTGAAGCAGTTAGAGTATGGTAAGGCACGTCCAATGGTACCAGGCTATAAAGAACTACAGGAAGTCATCATGACAGAAATTCAGCGCGTAATTTTAGGTCAGGCTAGTGTTGACGAGGCCTTATCAAAAGCTGTGGAAAAAGGTCAGAAATTATTGAAGAAATAGGGAGAGGAGATCTCATATGAGCTACTGCATGGCACATCGGGGTTGGTCAGGAAGAGCACCTGAAAATACTATGGCAGCTATTAAGCTGGCTTTAGCAGAACCGGGTATTCAGGCGATTGAGGTAGATGTACAGCTATCAAAGGATGGAATCCCTGTGCTCATTCATGATTTCACACTAGACCGTACCACAAACGGGTCGGGGCCAGTCAAAGATCATACGTTTGAACAGCTTCGTGAATGGAGCGCAGGAAGCTGGTTTGCTGAGGAGTTTTCCAATGAACAGATTCCTGCCTTAGAAGAATTGTTTCAAGCTGCATCACAGCATACTTGCCGCCTTAATGTAGAGCTAAAGACAGCAGGAAATTTATATCCGCTTTTAGCTGAAAAGGTCGTGGAGCTGGTAGAAGCACATGAGCTAGCTTCACAGGTTTGCCTCACCTCTTTTGATCACGAGATCATAAAAAGAGTCAAAGAGTTACAGCCTTCGATTAAAACGGGATTGATTATAACAGGCAAACCAGTTCTGTTGCGAGAACAGCTAGCAAAGACAGGGGCAACCATTCTTTCTATGGCTTATCCATATCTGACAAAAGATTTTGTACAAATGATGTTGGAGGAAGGATTCGAAATATTTGCTTGGACGATTGATGATGAGAATGAGATAGAGCGAATAAGCGAATGGCATCCCAATATATATATTTGTACAAATCATCCTGACCGAATGCTTTCCTTAGCACGCTGAACGAGAAGAGACGGAGAAAATAACTGAATAGAAGGATGAACCAAAAGGAGCAGTTACATGTAACCGATGTAACTGCTCTTTTTATTTTTTTGATAGATATTTATAAAAACGTACTTTTTGGAAATGATAATTTTTATGCTTCATGATTATATTTTAGATTTTTTAACTATTAATAAAAAGACAAAAATATTTTGATTTCGTTATAGGAATAGATCGAGTCCTCCTATATAATTTACAAGGGGAAATGCATGAATCTTTGTATATTTTTTAATTTCAGGAAGGAGAATTTCTTTTTATGGGAGCGGATTCAAAAAAACTCCGATGGTATAATATTGCGTTAATGGCGTTTGTAGCAGTATGGGGATTTGGTAACGTTGTTAATAACTTTGCCAACCAAGGATTACAAGTCATTACCTCTTGGGTTTTGATTATTGCCTTATATTTTATTCCTTATGCATTAATGGTAGGGCAATTGGGTTCCACCTTTAAAGATGGTAAGGGTGGTGTTAGTACATGGATTAAGGAAACGCTAGGGGCTAATGTTGCTTATTTGGCAGCGTGGACCTATTGGGCTGTTCACATTCCATATCTAGCACAAAAACCACAAGCTATCTTGATTGCGCTAGGTTGGACATTTACAGGTAGTGGTAAGGTACTCGACCAATATTCTACCTTGGTGATTCAATTAGCCTGCTTAGTGATCTTCTTATTCTTTGTATGGATTGCTTCTAAAGGTATTTCGTCCTTAAAGCGCATTGGGACAGTTGCCGGTATTTCTGTATTTGTGATGTCCTTGTTGTACATTGTACTAGCTGTTACTGCACCTAGTTTAACTGGTGTAAGTGTAGCAACAACCAATATGACAGTTAGCACGTTCATTCCTGAATTTAATTTTGCTTATTTTACTACCTTATCCATGCTAGTCTTTGCGGTAGGCGGGGCGGAGAAGATTGCCCCTTATGTCAACTTCACTAATAACCCAACTCGTGAATTCCCTAGAGGAATGTTGATTCTGGCGATCATGGTTGCGGTCTGTGCCCTGTTGGGTTCATATGCAATGGGGATTATGTTTGATGCGAATAATATCCCTGCAGACTTAAAAATGAATGGTCAATATTATGCGTTCCAAATGCTAGGTAACTACTATGGAATTGGTAACACGTTCTTAATTCTATATGCAATTTCTAATACATTGGCCCAAATTTCAGCATTGGCCTTCTCTATTGATGCGCCATTGAAGGTGTTACTATTAGATGCTGATGAAAGATACATTCCAAGAAAGCTTTTGAAAAGCAATGACAAGGGTACCCCTACTAATGGTTATATCTTAACTACGATTCTAGTGGGTATTCTAATCGTTGTACCAGCCCTAGGTATCGGTAATATGAATACATTGTTTAACTGGTTGTTAGACTTAAACTCTGTAGTTATGCCGCTTCGTTACCTATGGGTATTCGTAGCGTATATTGCTGTAATGAAAATGGCTGATAAATTCACGTCTGAATATCAATTTGTGAAAAATAATAAGTTTGGTCTGCTAATTGGTGGTTGGTGCTTTGTCTTCACTGCCTTTGCTTGCTTGATGGGGATGTTCCCGAAAGTACCTGCTTTTACATCAGAATGGTATTTCCAAATTACGCTTAATATCGCGACTCCGTTCGTGTTGCTAGGTCTAGGTCTGATCCTACCATCGATTGCTAAAATGACAAATAATAAGTAATCGGAAGAATCCATCCTGTGTTTATACATGGGGTGGATTTTTTTATGAAGCACGTCATGCTTTTGTCAAAAAGAGAGAACGGGCACGAGTAAAATGTCAGTACAATGAAGGGGAGGATAAACATCGAAAGGGTGTTCTTGATGGATCAACAGCTGAGGAATATAGAAGATCATGAGCCGAAAAATCAAATGCCCGTAGCTTTTTTAGAGCAAATGGAGCTCACAACAGATTGGCTACATCGGAGAGGGGCTTTTCTAACAACGCAGGTAGGAAAAGAGATCAACACGATGACAATTGCCTGGGGTAGCATTGGTTATTTATTCGGAAAGCCAACGTTGACAGTTATGGTACGTAAAAGTAGACATACCACCCAGCTCTTACAGGCTTCTCAAGAGTTCACGGTCAGTGTTCCTTTTTCAGATGATATGGGAGAAAAGCTTTTTGCCTGTGGAACACAATCAGGTCGTACGGTGGATAAAATCTCCACTTGCCAATTAACTCTGTTAGACTCGCAGGTCATTGCAACACCTGTGATCGGAAATTGCGAGCGTTACTATGAGTGTAAGGTGATTGTAGCCCAAGAGATTACTGCGCCTGTTCTTTCTCAGGAAATAAGGCAGGAACATGTGATAGAGGGTGATCCTTATTATTGTTATATCGGTGAGATCGTTCATTGCTAGTAACAAGGAAAAAGTTATTTCCACGAAATGTGTTAGAGAGGTACTGGATTTGTCGCGGGAGCACCCCATAAGGAAGGACGAGGCAGAGTGTGCCTGTGGAAGGTGAACGTGGTAAAGTAGATTTCGGAATGTATTCATAAAATTTCTGAGATGCTAGAAGAAAGGTGGTTCATATGCAACAATCCATCATTGAAATTAGTAAAAGTGTGCTACAAAGCTCCTTGGGAGTAAAAGCTGGTGAAACTCTTCTAGTTGTAACGGATGACTCAAAGAAACAACTGGCGGAAGCTCTCTATGAGGCAGGAAAAGGTCTAGGAGCCCAAACCCTACTAATGGTTATGCAGGAGCGTACCAAATCAGGGGAGGAGCCTCCTGAAGCTGTAGCTATCGCTATGACGAAAGCTGACGTAGTTATTGGGATTACCGAGCATTCTCTGACTCATACGCATGCTAGAAAAAATGCGGTAGCAGCAGGAGCTAGGGTGGCCACGATGCCTGGAATAACAGAGGACATGTTCTTGGCAGGGGCTATTGCGGCCGATTATGGAAAGGTAAAAGAGCTGACTGAAGTAGTAGCTAGCATGCTGACAGAAGCTAAACAAGTGAGAATTGACAAAGCGGGTTATTCTCTAAGCTTTTCCATTGAACAAAGAAATGGGATGCCAAGCACCGGTGTGTATGTTAATCCGGGAGAATCAGGTAATCTGCCTTCCGGAGAGGCTTATATCGCTCCTCTAGAGGGGACAGCTACCGGGCAAATCCTCGTAGATGGTTCCATTGCTGGAATCGGTAAATTAACAGAGCCTGTCTTGCTTACAATCGACAAAGGACGAATTATCTCAGCAGAAGGCCCAAGCGGGAAACAGCTTTTGGAGTTGTTGGGAGATGGAGATGGCCGATTATTAGCAGAGTTTGGAGTAGGGACAAATGATAAAGCTCGTATTACTGGAGTAGTTTTAGAGGATGAGAAAGTATACAGCACAATTCATGTAGCTTTCGGAAGCAACAATACCTTTGGTGGAGTTATATCAGCTGGTGTACATATTGATTGCGTTGTTATGCAGCCAGACTTCTATTTGGATGAGAAGCAAGTAATGGAACACGGTGCATTGCTTGGTTTATAGGTTGGAAAAAACCTTTCATAAAGAGAAAAAGAGCGTTAGCTAGGTGGCTGACGCTCTTTTTGCTGATCACTTATGATTAGCTAGATCCAGACGTAACAAGCTACTTGATCTATCTCTGTCTACATTGCTTGCAATCCAGCCTGATTCAAGAAGTTCCAAGGCTTGTTGTAATGCGGTTGGAAGAAGAAATCGACAAATGCAAGCTGGTCAATTGTCATGTGATTTTGGATGCAAACAGATAAGGTATTCATCGCTTGCGTCAAATCAGCTTTGGACATGATTTGGGCTCCGACGATGCGACGAGAAGTCTCTTCAAAGACTACTTTTAGTAAAACCTTTTCATGCTCTGGCATGAATTCTGGTCGATAGCTGTCTTCGATTGTGACAGTCTTCACATTCATAGCTAAGTCTAAAGCGGCCCCTTCTGTTAATCCAGTAGAAGCGATGTTATAGTCATAAATTTTAATCCCAGAGGTTCCTTGTGTGCCCATATAAGCCATTGTAGGTGTAACTAGATTCTTCGCAACTAATGTACCCATACGTACGGCATTAGTAGCAAGAGGTATATAGGCGTGTTGCCCGGTAGGATTGTAGCGAATCGCGCAGCTGTCACCAGCGGCGTACACATCCGGTTTGCTAGTTTGCATATATTCATTCACGATAATGGCCCCATTACCCAACATATCTACTTGTCCTTTAAGCAAACTTGTATTTGGACTAAAACCAATACACAGAATCACCAAGTCAGCCTGGTATTCGCCTTTTGTAGTGATGACCTTTGCCACTTTACCGTCTACGCCTTCAAATCTAGTAACAGTTTGCCCTAAAGCAAGTGTAACACCATGATCCTGCAATTCTTTTTCTGTAACTTGAGTGAATTCTTCATCAAGGTAACGGTTTAAAATCCGATCAACACTATCGATGAGAGTCACTTGCTTGCCATTCATTTCAAAGGCTTCAACTAATTCAATCCCAATGTAGCCGGCACCTATGACCACCACATTTTTAGCTGTTTTTGCTTTTTCAATAATGGTATTGGAGTGATTAAAGTTCTTGGACAATACGATATTGTCTAGTTCAATACCATCTAAATTAGGCATGATTGGCCAAGAACCAGTAGTAACAATTAATTTATCAAATGAATCTATGATTTCTTCATTTGTATTTAAATTGCGAACGACCAATGTTTTTTGGTCAGTATCAATCGAGATAACATCGTGGCGCATATTCGTCACCACGCCCAACTCAGCTAATTTCTCCGGAGAGGAGTAGAACAATCCTTGAGGGTCTCTCACTACACCACCTACATACAATGCAATCCCGCATGAAAGAAAGGAGATATTATCATTTCGTTCATAAACGGTAATGCGAGCATCTGGATATAACTTAGCAGCAGTAACAATAGCGGCAGTTCCGGCGTGTGTGCATCCAATAACAGCAATTTTCATGGGTAGTCCTCCAAGTAGTTAGGATTTATGTGCAAGTCTGTTATTTTCTTTTATACAATTAACACTGTTGTAATAGTGTTTATGAGGTTTATTATAGAGGCGTCCTACTGAAGATGACAGTGAACGTTTTGTGAATGTTATCACATTCACAAACGCTTCTTTTTTATACGATCTCGACATGGTACAAGTGGGTAAAGAACCGTATACATACAAGAATAAGAGCAGATGAAAACATTGTTGGAGACAGAGTAAGAAACTCTCTTATTATTACAGAAATTCCTTCAAAAAAATCATAGTGTGAAATTATTCACATACATTAAAAAATCTACTGTATATACTACCATCGAAGGATAACGTTATTGCTTTCATAGTAAAGAGAGAAGTAAAGAGTAATGAATATCCATTTATCAAGTGGTAGAAAAAAGGGAGGATTCAACATGAAGAAATGGATGTCTCTTATGATGGCTGCATTCTTGGCAGTTCCTGTGCTGTCTGGATGTGGGAGCTCAACAACTCCGGGTGCAACGGAAGGCAAGGCAACAACTGAGGCAGCACCTCAAGATGAAAATACGGATATTGTAGTAATTGGTGCAGGTGGTGCAGGTTTATCAGCTGCGGTAGAAGCCACAAATGCCGGTGCCAAAGTCATCGTACTAGAAAAAATGCCGATGGTTGGTGGTAACACAACTCGCGCTACTGGTGGATTAAATGCAGCAGGAACGGAAGCACAAAAGGAAAAAGGGATTGAAGACAGCCAAGAGCTGTTTTACAAAGATACAATGAAGGGTGGATACGATAAAAATAACCCTGAGCTGGTAAAGATTCTGACAACACAAGCAAAAGATTCTGTGGTTTGGTTAGAATCAATGGGAGCTGATTTATCTGACGTTGGCCGTGCAGCTGGAGCAAGTGTAAACCGTATTCATCGTCCAACTGGCGGAGCGGCAGTAGGCTCTAATGTTGTGTCTACTTTAAAGAATCAAGTGAAAGAAAAAAACGTTGATGTCCGTGTCAAAAATAAAGCAGTCGAAATTATAAAAGATCAAGAGGGTAAAGTTACTGGTGTGAAAGCTGAGAATAAAGATGGTAAGGCTTACACGATTAACGCAAAGGCAGTCATTTTGGCTACAGGCGGTTTTTCTGCTAACCAGGAGATGGTTATTTCTTATAAACCAGAGCTCAAAGGATTTGCTACAACGAACCATCCAGGAGCATTGGGTGAAGGTATTAGATTAGGCGAAAGCGTTGGTGCAAATTTAGTTGATATGGCTGAAATCCAAACACACCCAACTGTTGTTCCTGAAAAAGGTGTGATGGTAACAGAAGCTGTTCGCGGAAATGGAGCTATTCTAATCAATAAAGATGGTAAGCGTTTCATCAACGAGCTATTAACTCGTGACGTAGTGTCTAAAGGTATTTTGGATCAAAAAGATGGAGTAGCCTACCTGTTCTTTGATGATGGATTGAGAAAAGGTCTAAAAGCAGTAGAAGAATACTTCAACATGCAGTTGGTAACAGAAGCTGATTCTGTTGAAGAGCTGGCTGGTAAGATCGGTGTAGATAAAGACGCTATGATTAAAAGCGTGAAAACATATAATGATGCGGTAGTAGCGAAACAAGATAAGGAATTTAAGCGTGATGACCTACCTCTTCAATTAAATCAAGGTAAAGTATATGCCGTTCAAGTAACTCCTGCGGTTCATCACACTATGGGTGGCCTACAAATTAATACAAATGCGGAAGTAATGAATAAAGAAGGCCAAGTAATTAAAGGCTTGTATGCAGCCGGAGAAGTCACAGGTGGTGTACATGGTGGTAACCGCCTAGGTGGTAACGCTATGGCTGATATCGTAACATTCGGTCGCATTGCAGGACAAAATGCAGCAAAGGCCGCGAAGTAATCTTGTAAGCAAGACATGAGGAGAGAATGATTATGAAAAAACTATTTTATCTAGTAGCTCTGCTAGCGATGGCGGCGTTGATGCTAGTTGGTTGTGGAGCAACAGATTCGACCACTGCTGATACTGGAGCATTTAAAGACGGTACATACGAAGGTGCGGCTCGAGGTGCTAGCAGCGATATTAAAGTAGCTGTAGAAGTGAAAGCAGGCAAAATCGATGCCATTAAAATCCTAGAGCATGAAGAAACTCAAAACCTGATTGAGGCTGTTATGGAGAACACCATCCCCGAAATCATTGAAAAACAAAGTACAGAGGGTGTGGAGGCCATTTCTGGTGCATCTAAATCCAGTAATGCTGTAAAAGAGGCTGTAAATCAAGCATTAGAGAAAGCTAAGAAGTAATAACAGCAAGACAGAGATAAAAGAAAAACTCGACCAGTAGAATGTATGAACCAGTGAGTTATCAGCACAAATCGCCTTATCTGTTCGGGTGTATCAATGAATTTCGTTACTCATCTGAGAGCTTTTTTGGAGTAAAGCTCTTACGAAGAATACAGCAGTCTGTAAGCCGTTCCTGTAGGGAGCGGCTTTTATTTATGAAAATAGTAGCCCTCATGGTGTTGATCTATATCGTATGTGGTTATGCCTTATAATTGACTCCTAGCTAGCCCATCTTTACAATAATATGCGTAAACGTTACATATTGGAAAAGAAGAAGGGATGATCGAGATGGAAAAAATACACCACATTATCATTGATACCGATCCGGGAATAGATGATGCTGTCGCAATCGCAGCTGCTCTGTTTCATGATCAGATAGATGTGAAATTAATCACCACAGTTGCTGGCAATGTGTCGTGTGATAAGACTACCAATAATGCCTTAAAGCTTCTCGAATTCTTTAACAGTGATGTACCGGTTGCCAAGGGAGCAATCAAGCCCCTCCTACGGACACTAGAGGATTCTAGCCATATCCATGGTAACTCTGGGCTAGATGGATATGATTTTCCTGATCCAAAGAAGGAACCACTTGGTATTCATGCTATTGAGGCAATGCGTGAGACCATTTTGAATAGCGAGGAACCTATTACGCTCGTTCCTATTGGCCCTTTGACCAACATTGCTCTCCTATTATCTGTTTATCCAGAATGTAAACAAAATATCAAAAGAATTGTGCTAATGGGTGGTTCAGCTTCACGTGGCAATCACTCTCCTGCGGCAGAATTTAATATGTTTGTTGACCCGGAAGCGGCTAAGATCGTTTTACAATCGGGGATAGATATTACAATGTGTGGTTTAGATGTAACAAGCTTAGCTACTTTGACTAAGGAAAACGTAGAAGCTTTGAAAGAGAAGAATCGAACAGGAGAAATGCTCTACGGTTTATTCCAGCATTATAGAGGTGGAAGCTTAGCGACTGGTTTACATATGCATGATCTCTGCGCTATTGCTTATCTAGTAAAGCCTGAGCTTTTTGTTACAAAGGAATGCTTTATAGATGTAGAAGTAAATGGGAGCTATTCTGCTGGGGCAACTATCGTTGATCTGAAGGGTTATTATCAAAAACAAGCGAATGCGAGAGTATGCTTGGAGATTCGTGTAGAGGAATTCCGCGAGTGGTTTATGGAAATATTTACTAAATCAAATGTTTTATAAAAAGCTAAATAAGTAAATAAAAGAGGACACTACTGCTAGTAGTATCCTCTTTTTGTGTATATTCGTATGTTCTCAATTCCTATTGCTAGGAGACCTCTTTTACTTTATTAGGATCTCGTTCCCAGCATTCAGCATTTACTAGACCTGGAATAGAGTCTGAATAGAAGACCGGGTCTCGACCTGCTTTTCGCTGCTGAACATAATCGGTTAGAGCAGCAAATGCATATTTTCCAAGCAGGAAAATAGCAATCAGGTTAAGGAAGGCCATCATCCCCATAAATAAATCAGCTAATGTCCAGACTATATTGTTTTGTGCTAGCGATCCAAACATTACCATTCCAATGACGCAGAGTCGATAGAGAAGCGTCCACGTGCGAGATTCACTGCGAATAAAATCGATGTTTGTCTCACCGTAGTAGTAATTACCAATAATGGAACTATACGCAAAAAAGAAAACAATTACGGCAACAAAGTAAACAGCCCAATAGCCGAGTTGAGAGCTTAGTGCTGCCTGTGTTAATTCAATTCCACCCATCCCACTATCTACATAAATGCCTGATGTAAGAATAATAAAAGCAGTCGCACTACATACTAACAGGGTATCTACATAAACTCCCAGCGTTTGTAACAAGCCCTGTTTAACAGGGTGCGTAATATCAGCTGTAGCTGCCGCATTAGGAGCACTACCCATCCCAGCCTCATTAGAGAATAGTCCACGCTTGATTCCCATGCTAAGAGCCATACCAATACCGCCACCAAATGCTTCTTGCAGGCCAAACGCATGACTTACTATGCTCATGAAGACAGCAGGAATGTGCTGATAATTCATAAACATAACAAATAAAGCAATTGCAATATAAAGAGTTGCCATAATCGGTACAATCCATTTAGAGATAGCCGCTACGCGTTTTACTCCACCAAATACAACAATAGCAGTGAGGATGCATAGAATGATACCCATTGTCACTTTATCTACCCCGAAGGCAGTTTGCATAGCTGCTGTAATGGTATTAGCTTGTACTGCATTAAAGACAAATCCGAAGCAAATAGTAATCAGAACAGCGAAGGTAATACCCATCCAGCGCTTATTTAAAGCTTTCTCCATGTAATAAGCAGGACCGCCTCTAAATCCATGCTTATCATGTACCTTATAAATCTGCGCGAGTGTGCATTCTACAAAGCTTGAAGCCGCCCCGATTGTAGCCAGCAACCACATCCAGAATACTGCTCCAGGCCCACCAACTGCGATAGCAATAGCTACCCCAGCTAAATTTCCCGTTCCCACACGGGAGGCTGCACTCATACAAAAGGCTTGGAAAGAGGAAACCCCTTTTTTCTCTTTTGGATTACGATTAACACCATCACCAAGCAGTCTAAACATTTCACCAACTAGGCGAATCTGCACAAATCTGGTTCGAATCGTAAAATAAATTCCGACTGCAATGAGAATGAAAATGAGAATGTAAGTCCATAGGAAATCATTGCTAACAGATAATACTCTTTCTAATGATGTCAAATGAAAGAGCCTCCTTTCTCCATAACCTTAGCTAACATATTTTATCTATTTTAACATACATACGCGTAAATAAAATTAGTAAAAGCTGATTATTTACTTTTGTGAAAAATTGTGAATTATATATAAAAACTTAGAATGCTGTTGTTACAAGGTTTTTGCTATGTTTTTTTGTTTTCGCAGTAAAGTGTAAATAATTGCTACAATAAAAAGATCAAGTAGTCGACAAAAGGAGGAATTCCCATGCCGAACGGTTCCTTTCCTATGATTGATGCCCATATACATTTAGATTTGTATAATCCTGCTCATGCCCAGCAGATCATGGAAGAATGTCAGTCATGTGGGATTAAAAAGGTGATTGCCGTTTCTATGAATTTGGCAGCATGTCTCGTTAATCAAGAATGGTTACAGCGGTATCCTGAACAAGTTAAAGTAGCATATGGTTTTCACCCTGAACAGAAATTGCCAACTGAAGAGGAAATACAGCAATTGTTTGACTGGATCGACCAACATCAAGCTGAGATGGTAGCGATTGGAGAGGTAGGTCTGCCTTACTATACACAATTAGAGGCAAAAAATAAGGGACAAGCTTTTTGCCAAGAGCCATATATTTACTTACTGGAACGTTTTATAAAGACAGCCGGTCGCTATGAGAAGCCGATTATTCTACACGCTGTTTATGAAGATGCCGAAATAGCTTGTGAGCTACTCGAAAAACATAATGTGACGAAAGCGCACTTTCATTGGTTTAAAGGCAGTAAGGCTACTACTTCAAGAATGAGTAGGAGTGGCTACTATATTTCTGTTACACCAGATGTTGTCTATGAGGACGAGATCCAGCAACTGATTCTACAATACCCCTTGGAACAAATTATGATAGAGACAGATGGCCCCTGGCCATTTGAGGGGCCGTTTACAGGACAAGTTACCCATCCTGTTATGATGAAAGATAGCTGTCGAGCTATTGCCAATGTAAAGGGGCTTTCAATCGAAGAGACAGCCTCCGTCCTTTATCAGAACACAAAGCGTTTCTACGGTATGTAAGATATTCTTGTTTCTGTCATATCATTTAGTCAGAAGCAGGTGTAGTTTTTTCCTTTTTACGGCTAAACTAAAAAAGATCGGCTTAAAAGCGAAGGTAGGTTGAACTAGAAAGTAGTAAACTGTATTATTTTACTTATAAAGAATGGTACAAGGTACACGTTAACTTGGTGGAGAAAGGTTGATTTTAGTGGAAAACACTTCGGCATCATCAAATTTCATTCGCAATATCATTATTGATGATCTTGAATCAAAAAAAGTAGATGAGGTCGTGACGAGGTTTCCTCCAGAACCAAACGGCTACTTGCATATAGGACATGCTAAATCTATTTGCCTAAACTTTGAATTGGCTAAAGAATTTAAAGGAAAAGCATTTTTACGTTTTGATGACACGAATCCTACAAAAGAGGATCAGGAATATGTAGAATCTATCAAGGAAGACGTAAAATGGCTCGGTTTTGAGTGGGATGAACTGTATTTTGCATCTAATTATTTCGAGGAAATGTACGAACGTGCTGTACTGCTTATTAAAAAGGGTAAAGCATTTGTTTGTGATCTGTCTGCGGAGCAAATGAGAGAATATCGCGGTACGTTAACGCAATCAGGCAAGGAAAGCCCGTATCGCAATCGTAGTATCGATGAGAACTTGGATTTGTTCGAGCGTATGCGCAAGGGTGAATTTGCAGATGGAGAAAAGGTACTACGTGCCAAGATTGATATGACTTCTCCGAACATGAACATGCGTGACCCGGTTCTTTACCGTATTTCTCACTCTACTCACCATAACACGGGTGATACTTGGTGCATTTACCCGATGTATGACTATGCTCATCCATTGGAAGATGCAATTGAAGGCGTTACGCACTCTATCTGTACTCTTGAGTTTGAAGACCATCGCCCTTTATATGACTGGGTGGTTGCTGAGACAGAGATGAAGCATGTACCGCACCAATACGAATTTGCACGTTTGAATCTAACGCAAACAGTAATGAGCAAGCGTAAATTAAAACAACTCGTTGATGAAAACATTGTGGATGGATGGGATGATCCACGAATGCCAACGATCTCAGGATTACGTCGCAGAGGATTTACACCAGAATCTATCCGTACCTTTGCTAGAGAGATCGGTGTTGCTCGTAGCTACAGCGTAGTCGATTCCAAGATGCTGGATCATTTTATTCGTGAGGATTTAAAGCTCAAGGCACCACGTACAATGGGAGTAGTAAAACCACTTAAAGTGGTAATCACCAACTATCCAGAGGGACAAGTGGAATGGCTCGAAGCTGAAATTAACCCGGAAAACCCAGAGATGGGCTTTCGTTTGATTCCGTTCACACGTGAAATTTATGTAGAGCAAGATGATTTTATGGAAAACCCTCCAAGTAAATATTTCCGTCTATTCCCGGGAAATGAAGTTCGACTTAAACATGCTTATTTCATTAAATGTAACGAGGTCATTAAGGATGAAAATGGTAATGTAGTAGAGCTTCACTGCACATATGACCCTGAAACAAAGAGTGGCTCTGGTTTTACAGGTCGCAAGGTGAAAGGTACACTTCACTGGGTAGATGCAACGCATGCTATTCCTGCTGAGTTCCGTCTCTATGAGCCATTGATTTTAGATGTAGAGGAAGAAGAGGGTAAAACCTTCCTTGATTATATGAATCCATCATCTTTAGAGATCCTGCAAGGATTTGTAGAGCCAAACATGGCAGAAGCAAAATCACAAGATAAATTCCAATTTTTCCGCCATGGGTACTTCAACGTTGATCCGAAGCATACAACCTCTGAGAAGCTGGTATTCAACTTGATTGTGTCATTGAAAAGTTCATTTGACCCAACGAAAAAATAAGTAGGTACAATTATTGTGATCATAAAAAAGCTGGTTCTTCCGTTCGAAGAGCCAGCTTTTTATATATCGTATTTTTTGTCCAGGTTTATTGCACGTCCCGTTTTTTGAAAATCAGGATCGATAGGAACACCATCAGTGCAATATAAATAGCGATTATCATCAAGGAGAACCAGATACCTAAATCGGGATAGGCAGGTGCAGATAAGCGAGAGATTAACGGATTGTCGGAATAAGCATTTAAGTCCAGATGATTAAAAATCACAAATTTACCCCATACATACTTCTTAGTAAACATACTAGCGATTGAACCAGAAAAATTTGCAATAATGGCTATACTAATCGCAAGTGCATTTGTTTTAAATATAGTTGCAGTGAAAAAAGATAGCGTAGATAAAAATAATAACGCTGGAATATTGTAGAAATACGCTTGCAGTAACGTTGTGAAATCTAAATCTGCCATTGATTTTGTTCCGAAAAAAATCAATCCAACGAGGCTACTAAATAGCATCAAAAATAAAGTGGCAGAAACTAACATGATAAGGACTGTCACATATTTAGAGAGTAAAATTGTTGTACGACTGCTAGGACGAATCAAGAGCTGCTTAATAGTGCCTTCTTTATATTCATCAGTCAGGATTTGAGAACCTGTAACAAGTCCAAATAAAGTAATTAAAAAGCCAAGACCTATTTGCATAAAGACGGAGAATCCAGCATAACCAATGCCAGATGTCATGTCTGTCGCATAAAATTTACCGATAAGTCCTGCTAATAAAACAAGAACTGCTAGTAAGGAGAAAAACAGAACGGTTTGTTTTTTCGCATTAAGCTTCATGATTTCATTTTGTATGAGGTGGATAAATTTCATCGCTATTTTCCTCCTTTTGTCAGAGCTAAGAAGCGATCTTCCAGCGACTTGGTTCTAATTTTAATTTGATAAATAGGGCAACTGTTCTCTACTAACCGTTGTACAATGACCGGGATATCCGATTTTTCGATCTGAAGGAGAAGGAGCTTGTCACTCATTACCTCAACTGTCCAATCAAGTAAAATATCTACTGCCTGCTGACTGCTTTCTACCTCGAATTCAACAGATAAACCCTTAACTTCTGTTGCTTGATTGTTAACAATCATCTCTTCAATAAATTGACCCTCTTGGATAACAAGGGCCCGGTCACACATAAGCTCCACTTCGGAGAGAAGGTGACTGGAGACTAGAACCGCGATATTTTCACGTTTTGCTAACTCCCGTAGATAGTCACGGAGCTGGCGAATTCCTGCTGGGTCCAGACCATTTGTTGGTTCATCTAGAATCAAAATGGATGGATTGTGTAGCAGAGCCTGAGCAATTCCTAAGCGTTGGCGCATCCCTAGTGAATAGGTTTTCACCTTTTGATTGATAGCGCCTGAAAGCTCTACAAGGTCAATAATTTGGTGAATTCGTTCCTTTGATACTGGTTGAACAGCCATACGGGCAAAGTGAATCATGTTTTGCATCCCGGTCATATAACCATATAGTTCAGGATTTTCAACAATTGCTCCGACATGAGCCATTGCTTTTGACCGATCTTTTTTTATATTGTAACCTTCTACATATATTTCGCCTTCCGTAATGGAAGAGAGGCCAACAATCATACGAATGGTGGTAGTTTTACCAGAACCATTGGGACCAAGAAAACCGTATACCTCTCCTCGTTGTACGGAGAACGTCAGGTCTCTAACAAGTGTTTTCCCCGCGACTCTCTTTGTCACGTTTTCTAATTTCACCACTGGTTGGTTAGACATTCATTTTCCTCCCACAATTTTTAATATTCTTGTATTGCCAATAGTAATAGAGTTGGAATACCCTTTTTTACTTTTACTAGGCTATTATAGATGAAAAACCTTTCATTGGACTTAACCTACTCTTAAACTTACCTTAAATAAGGGAGTGCTACTAATTTGAAAGGAGCCTTTATTATGTTGATTTTATCTGAAAAATACTAAAATTACATTAAATTTATATGCAAAATGAGAAAAGTAAGGAGGAGTGTAAATGACCATCAAGCGATATCCTCTGGATCAACAGGGGAGTAGTTATTTTGGTAAAGGAGAGATTACGGAACTTCGTGCTATTTCCTTTCCCGGGGAAAAAGGGCTGTAACACGTGTAGGGCCTCTCTTTTATTGGGCGTGGGCACATTGCAATGAAACATACCAAATCCTTGAGCATTCTCATAAGGGCTTTGAAATAGCAGCAAACAATGATGGACTGCGAATTGTAGTGGTCGAGGTGCCTAATCAAGTCCCCTATGCACTCTATGATAAAGATTGATTACATGTAAAAGCCGCCTACGCAAAGGGCGCAAGCGGCTATATAGAACTAGGTAACTTGTTCTTTATTTTTTAAAGATGCCCATTGGCTTACCGATTGGTAAGAATTCACGACCAAAATGTGCATTAAGTACACAAGCAGCAGAACCATAGAATGATGATAAAGAAATAAGTAACTCTGATACTCCAGCAAGAGTATGCATTGGATCTTTAGCGATTCCTAGACTACTGAAAGTAAGTCCAATAAATAGGAAATCAATGAAAACAAAGATGATGAAAAGGACTTTATTTGTTTCGGCGGCACCAATCGTCATGAATATGCTAAAGATTAGATATCCAAGGAAAGCAATCCCGAGATGTTTTCCATCTACTTTAGCAGCCATTTCCGCTCCAAAAACCCCCATCTGAATCATCCAGGAAAATGCCATAGCAAACCAGAAAAAAGCAAAAGCACCGAAAGCAGTAGTACCAAAAATATTATTGCGTTTAGAATCATTGATGCAAGCAAATAACTGTGCAAATGCTCCTAAGAAAATAGCCCATGGGACGACCATGGATAGGCCTTCAGTGAAGCCTAATTTTTGCATAGAAGCTACCAATGTTACCATAGCTAGACCAAACAAACCTAATGCTGATGGATCACAGTTGGTAATCTTCACGGATTGAGTGTTCATCCTAGTGTGTTTCCTCCCCATATATGTTGCTACGAAAAATACTTACTTATTCTAAAGCAAGGATAGGGGGATTTTCTATTGTAAATTCTAACAAATGTGTTACATCGTTATATTTGTTATATTCAAAAAACAGGAAAGCAGCCCTGTTGATTGTCAGGCCTGCTTTTTTTAGATAAAGAGACGGATTACTCCTCAGTGCATGTTGTACTACTGCTGGATTCAAAGCAACTGCTAGAATGACTGGAGTGACTAGAATGACTGGAGTGACTGGAGTGACTGGAGTGACTGGAGCAGCTGGAGGATGGTTCATAAGAATGAGAGTGTGAATGTGAGCAACTAGAAGAACTAGAAGAACTAAAAGAACTAGAAGAACTAGATTTGTGATGGTGATGGCAATTTTTCCTCACTAGAACAACGACTCGCACAATAGCTGTGAAATGGCAAATAGGATCTACTACCAAAACAGTAAAGATATCTTTTCCTGTAAAACCGCGATTTGGTTTATAGGCGTATCGACCATCGACTAAGAGTTTAATACAACCATGTTTTGGAGAAGACAGAAGTTTAAACAAGAGAGTATTTCGGTTTGGATTAGCGATTTTAATAAATGATTTAATTCCTTCGCCTTTGCAAACAATGATTCCATTATTTGTTGCTTGCAGTGGAATGCAGGCTCCCGGAAAAGGAATCGTTACTACATTCGAAAGGACAGAAATAGGAACTTGTCGATCTTTTGGGAAGGTCAGTGTGCCAGTTAATCTTGCTTGACTAATGATCTCTGCTGGGGATGGGACAGAGACTACCTGGAATTGATAAGTAACACTTACGAAATTTACTCTTACAGGAATGGTTCCAAGACTAATACCAGCTATGGGTGAAGCACCAGGTTGAGGGAATCCATTCACAGTGACGCTATTTGGTATAAACACAGTGCCTGTAGGGGCTTGATTAAACAAAAAGGCGTTAGTCAAAACCCCCTTTCTTTTTTTATTAAGTATTCGAACTGTGAATGTAATGATGCTCCCAATTGTAATAGTTGAGGTATTAGCTGAGAGTTTAACAATGACTTTATTGTCGGGATGATGATGGTCACAATCGTGTGATGAAATATTCACGGTAATTTGTTCACCTCCAGAATTATTAGAAAATGGGGTAGCCCAGTTGGGGCGACTAACGTAGAGTAATAAGTTGGGCTACTCACATGAAGTAACCTGGTATTCCTTTTACCTGGTTACCTATAGTGCTTTTTATCACCTTTTAACAAGAAAAAAGATGATATATACGGAGCGATAAAGCTAGGAATTACTCATAAGTATATTTGGTAATTCGTGCGGGTGTTACTTAACTTGTAGCTAATAGAGGTACATGGCAGGGGGCATAAAAACCAACACTTGCTTTCCCTACATTTTTCAATGAAAGAAAATATACTGTGTGGAGATCGCCTCTTTAGCAGATGAAGTTTTCCGTAGCCATAGCCAAGGGGAGAACATAGGAAGATGGTAGGAGGAGTGTAGAGAGAAAGGCAAATATGGTACCTCCTTTAACTAAGATAGTTATGTATATGTGTAGTTATGGTAGAAGGGTCACGGTCAAACTTGTTTTGGAGTAAAAATGGTCATATGTAATAGGGACACTAGTCTAGTTTATAAAGTAAAAGGAAGTTATTAAGCCTATTTTTGTAAGTACTTTGAAAAATAATGCTAACAGTCTCTAAGGTTTTTCCATACGATATCACATCTTATTAATGGAGGTGTGATTTTTGAGATACGATAGCCATGATGATCTACGAAGGATTAAAGATGAGTTGATTGAACCTGAATTATTGGACTTTATGAGTCGAAATCCAACAAACCATCACAAAATATATTCTCAACATTGTAAGTCTAGCTCGTCCACGTCTTCATGCACACATTTCACTACTTTTTGTCCCATAATAGGTCCAACAGGTCCAACAGGAGCAACGGGTCCAACAGGTCCAAGAGGTCCAAGAGGTCCAACAGGAGCAACGGGGGCGACAGGAGCAACGGGGGCGACAGGAGCAACGGGAGCAACGGGAGCCACAGGAGCAACGGGAGCCACAGGAGCAACGGGAGCCACAGGAGCAACGGGAGCCACAGGAGCCACAGGAGCCACAGGAGCCACAGGAGCCACAGGAGCCACAGGAGCCACAGGAGCCACAGGAGCCACAGGAGCCACAGGAGCCACAGGAGCAACGGGAGCCACAGGAGCCACGGGAGCAACGGGAGCCACGGGAGCCACAGGAGCAACGGGAGCAACGGGAGCCACAGGAGCCACGGGGGCAACAGGAGCAACGGGAGCCACAGGAGCCACGGGAGCCACAGGAGCCACGGGGGCAACAGGAGCCACGGGGGCAACAGGGGCAACAGGGGCAACGGGAGCCACAGGGGCAACGGGAGCCACAGGAGCCACGGGAGCAACGGGAGCGACAGGAGCGACAGGAGCAACGGGAGCCACAGGAGCGACCGGCCCAACCGGCCCAACAGGTCCAACCGGCCCAACCGGTGCAGGTTCAATCATTCCATTTGCATCTGGTGTTCCTCTTGCACTAAGTGCTCTTGTCAGTGGTCTTGCTGGAACTATTGGATTGGTTGGATTTGGAAACTCGGCACCAACAGTATTTGCCTTTGGAACCACTATCGATTTGACTGGAGCAGCAGGTACGCTTCTAAACTTTGCCTATTCTGTACCACGTGACGGTATTATTACGTCCATCTCGGCGTTCTTTAGTACGGCAGTAGAAGTGTTTATATCTATTGTAGGTTCAGCAACTATCACAGCTCAGCTCTACAGTTCGCCTACTCCTAATAACAACTTTACCCCAATTCCAGGAGCAATTGTGACCTTAACGCCTTTTCTTTCAGGAGGACTTGTCCCTATTGGTACGATAAGTAATGGCCTTACCACAGGTTTAGCTATACCAGTAACAGCAGAAACTCGTCTATTAATGGTGTATTCCATCACTACTACTGGTTTAACAGCAGTCACTATTGTCACAGGTTACGCAAGTGCAGGTGTGACTATTGTTTAATTCAATATGGATAAAATATCCCTCGAAAGTTGAGGGATATTTTTTTGTTTCATAATAGGCAATTTTTTGTTAAATGGATGTATCAAAAATGAATGGGGAATAAATAATCCAAAGGTAATATAGCCTTATAAATCGCTAATTATCGCTTGTATTTTACCGCATAGTGAACGATTCATTGTCAATTAAACTTGTTACATATTGGAACTGAATATGCGCTCAGTTGTGAAAATATATTGTCTACTTGCTAGAGGATTGATAAGATAAGTAAGCGATCACTTTCAACAAAATTAAATAACAAGTACATTTATATTTATACGAATAATGATATACCCCCTGTGTTATAACTTTTTCAGTTAGTGTAATCGAATTTTTTCCCCAATGATCGTAGGTTACTTTTTCTCAATCACCGTACATTTTTTTGTAAATATTTTAAGTTTTTGTTAGCGAGGTGCAGGAATGAAAAAATATGGTTTAGCAGTGCAAATCCTGATTGGTCTTGTATTAGGTATTACAGTTGGTGCAATTTTTTATAATAATCCTGTTATAGAAAGTTATCTAAAGCCCATTGGGGATATTTTTCTTCACTTGATTAAAATGATCGTAGTCCCAATTGTAATTGCTAGCTTAATTGTCGGCGTAGCAGGTGTAGGTGACATAAAGAAACTAGGGAAGATTGGTGGTAAGACAATCTTGTATTTCGAGATTATTACCACGATTGCCATCGTAGTTGGCTTACTTGCAGCTAACGTCTTCAAGCCAGGTGTTGGGGTTAACATGGCTGATTTAACTAAGACTGATATCAACAAATATGTACAGACAGCCGATCAAGCGACACATCACAGTTTTGTAGATACTTTTGTCAATATTGTACCCACAAATGTCTTTGAGTCTATTGCTAAAGGGGACATGCTGGCAATTATCTTTTTCTCTGTTTTGTTTGGATTAGGTGTGGCAGCGATTGGAGATAAGGGAAAGCCTGTATTACAATTCTTCCAAGGTGTGGCGGACGCCATGTTCTGGGTCACCAATCAGATTATGAAGTTTGCTCCGTTCGGTGTGTTTGCTTTAATTGGTATCACAGTTTCTAAGTTTGGTTTACAATCACTTGTTCCATTGGCCAAGCTCATGATTTTGGTATATGGAGCTATGTTCTTCTTTATTATCGTGGTGCTAGGTATTGTAGCTAGAATAAGCGGGATTCGCATCTTTACTATAATGAAAATCCTAAAAGATGAGATGCTACTAGCTTATACAACAGCTAGCTCAGAGACTGTATTACCTAAGATTATGGAAAAGATGGAGAAGTTCGGTTGTCCAAAGGCAATTACTTCTTTTGTGGTGCCGACTGGATACTCCTTTAATCTAGATGGCTCTACACTCTATCAAGCGATTGCAGCTGTTTTCATCGCACAAATGTATGGAATTGATCTATCTCTCTATCAACAAATTACATTAATGCTAGTTTTGATGGTAACGTCTAAAGGAATTGCAGGTGTACCGGGAGTCTCCTTCGTTGTATTGCTTGCTACGTTAGGAACGGTAGGAATTCCTCTAGAGGGCTTAGCATTTATCGCGGGTATTGACCGTTTGCTAGATATGGCACGGACAGTTGTTAACGTGATTGGTAATGCTCTAGCTGTTGTAGTTATTTCTAAATGGGAAAAAGAATATGACCCTGAAAAAGGAAAACAATACGTTGCTACTCTCTAAAGGGATGTATTGAATAAGTGTACGAAGGTTGCCGGCAGAAGTCGGCAACCTTTTGTGTATAAATCGATACGCATGGAAGAATGTAAGACGCTAGATGACCATACTCGGTAAAGGGTAGAGGCTTGGCGATTTTTTACTTTTAATTTATGCTTAAGAAGTAAAAAAGCGGGGAGGTAAGATACATGGCCATTTTAAAAAACGACTGGGCTCCGTTATTAGAGGATGAATTTCAGAAACCATATTACTTACGATTACGAGAGTTTTTACGAAACGAATACGCTACTAAAACTATATATCCAGATAAATATGATATTTTTAATGCCTTACATCATACGCCCTATCAAAAGACAAAGGTAGTTATTTTAGGACAAGACCCTTATCATGGTCCGAATCAAGCGCATGGATTAAGCTTTTCAGTTAATCCAGGTATTAAAACGCCACCTTCTCTCGTAAATATTTATAAAGAGTTGCGAGACGATCTAGGGTGCTTGATTCCTAATCATGGATATTTAGTGTCTTGGGCAAAGCAAGGCGTACTATTGTTAAACACGGTACTAACAGTTAGAGATGGGGAAGCCAATTCACATAAAGGGAGAGGCTGGGAGCTTTTCACGAATCGTGTAATTGAAGAGATAAACAAGCGAGATAAGCCAGTGGTCTTTATCTTATGGGGGAGAAATGCCCAAGATAAGAAAAGTATGATTGATACCAATAGACATTATATTTTGGAATCTGTTCATCCAAGCCCATTATCTGCAAGTAGAGGGTTTTTCGGGACAAAACCTTTTTCTAAAGCGAATCAATTTCTTTTAGAAATGGGAGAGGAACCGATTGATTGGCAAATTCCTCCGTTAAATTAGATTCGAAATGGTGAGATTGTATTTTACTTAGCTAGTAGTTTTTGTACAACTGATTACAATTGCCTAATCATATCGATACTGTTAGAATTTATGAAATAGGTATATATTTGAATAAGTGAGTTGGATAACATGACGAACTATGAAGCTGAATTTAGCAATTTGGTCAGGACATTTCGCAAACGTCATATGGGAAAAGGACCTAGTCAAATAAAAACCACATTTTGCAAGAACTGGGCGATCTGTGAAATGCAAGGCAATCTCTCTCCTGTAGAGAAATTTATTGCAACTGCAGATACAGGGAAGCAAATGCTTCGTTCAGCTAGGACTGAAATGGTCAAAGAGATGTACCAGAAAACTCGTCCTGTTGAGATGGAAGAGCTTCTTGGAGCAAAGTTTATAGACCTATTTGTAGATATTGATATTGAAAGTGACTTTGGGATGTCCATTTTTGTTTTCGATCAGGATATTGAACGAAAATTTGGATCGGATCGCTAATAATAAGCATAACTATATCTCATTAGAGCAGTTGGAACTTGGTAGCGTACCTGCTAAAGACTAACCGCCGCAAGTTGCCTCCTTGTTTCAAGGTAGGTCTAGCTTGTGGCATTTTTTATTTGGTAAAAAGGTCTGCTATATGGAAGGAAGAGGGCTATGAGCAAGGAAGTATCGACCGTACGTGGCATCATGAGATACGATGGAGAGGTTTTTCGAGTAATAGACGATGAGATTGCCTGTGAATATCCGTTAACCATCATGGTAAATGGAATGGAATTCGCAACAATGGTGTGTACACCTGAACATATGGAAGAGCTTCTTCTTGGTTTCCTTGCATCAGAGGGTGTTATTAGACTTCCAGATGATGTAGAGTCATTCTCCGTCAATCAAGGAACTGGATTCGCTTATGTGGAGCTAAAAAATAAATGCAAGCTATCACCTCAACATTCTAAGCGTTTTATTGGCTCCTGCTGTGGTAAAAGTCGACAATTTTATTTGCAAAATGATGTTCGAACTGCTAAAACGATCATGTCAAAGCAGCAAATTAGCGTACAAGATTGTCAGGCGATGATGAAACATATGCAAGAAACGTCTTCTTTTTTTAAGCAAACAGGCGGTGTCCATAATGCTGCCTTATGCAATAAAGAAGGGATTGTGGTGACAAGAACCGATATTGGAAGACACAATGCACTAGACAAGGTATATGGATTTTGCTTACAGAATCGGATTGGTTTATCGGATAAGGTTATTGCCTTTAGTGGAAGGATATCTTCAGAGGTCTTGTTAAAGGTAGCCAAAATTGGAGTAGGGATTGTCCTCTCTAAATCAGCACCTACCAATCTCGCGCTTGATCTTGCTGAAGAGTTGGGCATTACAACGGTAGGATTTATCCGAGGGAAAACGTTAAATGTATATACACACCCCGAACGAATAACAGAGACGCAGTCTATAAAATGATGAGAGCCCTCATGATGTATAATACTTTATAGGGACGTAAACATAATGCTGTATAATAAAGAACCTGTACACTAAAGGAAAGTGTGACATATATGAATAGAACTCACCGATTTCAACGAAAAGCCCTTCGAGTTGAAGAAGCACAAAAGCGCATTCTTTCCCGAATAACAACCATGAATACGGAAGAGATCGCATTAGTTGACAGTATAGGGAGACGATTAGCTGATCCTATATATGCCACCAATGATGTTCCAGCTTTCCCAAGGGCAGGTATGGATGGGTATGCTATTAGGTGTGAAGGAATTGAGAAGGCTACACCAGCTGAGCCACTTACCTATCGGATTGTGGGAGATATTGCAGCGGGGAGTGCTCCCGCTATGAAGCTGAATAAAGGGGAAGCCGTTCGAATTATGACCGGTGCCAGCGTTCCCGAAGGTGCTAATGCAGTGATTATGTTCGAACAGACACAGGAATACGAACAAAATGAACAAGCTTTTGTACAGGTCAAACATAATGTAGGACAGGGACAGAATATTGCACAGGTAGGAGAAGAGATCCAAGAGGGGCAGGCTATTATAGAACCTGGGAGAATCATTCAGCCGGGTCAAATGGCATTGCTTTCTACGTTTGGCTATCACCGTGTAAAGGTAGTTGTTCCACCTAAAGTAGGTATTTTTGCTACAGGAACGGAATTGCTACCAATTGAACAGCCCCTGCTTCCTGGTAAAATTCGTAATAGCAACAGCTATATGGTCCAAGCATTGGTGGAAGCCTCTGGTGCGATCCCTTGTCTATATGGAATTATCCCTGATGATAAGGAACGAGCAAAAGCTTTATTGATAGAGGCTCTTCAAGAGATGGATATTGTTATTACCACAGGTGGCGTGTCAGTTGGTGATTATGATATTATGGCAGAAATCTTCCGTGAACAGAGTGAAGATATGCTGTTTAACCGGGTATCCATGAGACCAGGTAGTCCTACCTCAGCTGCAGTAATTCATAACAAATTATTATTCGGTTTGTCGGGGAATCCAGGTGCATGTTTTGTTGGTTTTGAATTGTTTGTAAAGCCAGCTATTCGAGCTATGCTGGGTGCTAAAGAGGCACTTCCTACCGTAATGGAAGCTTTTTTAGATACTGATTATGATAAGGGCTCTCCTCATGTACGTTACGAACGGGGCAAATTGTGGATAGAAAAGGGAATAGTAAAGGTAAAGTCGATTGGTGTGACTAAATCAAGCCACATGCTTTCTATACAGGATGCCAATTGTCTCCTTAAGATTCCTTCTGGTAGTGCAGGAGCAGCTAAAGGAGATTTAATTCAGGTAATCCCACTTCAGTACGATGTCACCTAAAGAAGGGAGCTGTGGCTAGTGAACCAGAAGATCTCACATACAAAAGTAACTGACCATTTGCAACGTCCATTGCGAGATCTGCGCATTTCTGTTACAGATAAGTGCAATTTTAGGTGCCGTTATTGTATGCCGGAAGAAATATTCCACAAGGATTTTCAGTTTCTCCCCAAAGAGAAATTGCTCTCATTTGAGGAAATAGAACGGTTAACCCACATTTTTGTAAATATGGGTGTCGAAAAAATCCGATTAACCGGTGGAGAGCCTTTACTGCGTAAAGATGTAACGGTATTGATACAAAAAATCAGTCAGATCGAAGGCGTAAAGGATATTGCACTGACAACCAATGGTTCGCTGCTAGAAAAGTTTGCTCTCCCTCTAAAGGAAGCAGGTCTTGATCGGGTATCTGTAAGCTTGGACAGCCTTGATGATGATCGGTTTGGATATATGAATGGGCGAGGAGTTAAAGTCAGTACAGTATTAAAAGGTATTGAGGCCGCACAGAAAGCAGGTCTTGGAGTAAAGGTAAACATGGTAGTACAAAAAGGGGCAACAGATCAGGATATACTTCCTATGGCCCGCTATTTTAAAGAAGCTGGGATTACGTTGCGATTTATTGAGTTTATGGATGTTGGCAATGCAAACGGCTGGGAGCTCAGACAGGTGGTGCCTAGTCTAGATATTTTAGAAATGATCAATCAAGAAATGCCGGTAGAACCTGTAGAGGCTGATTATTTTGGTGAGGTTGCCAAACGTTACCGTTATCAAGGAACCGAGACAGAAATTGGATTTATCTCTTCCGTAACGCAAGCGTTCTGCTCCTCCTGTACTAGAGCTCGCCTGTCTGCCGAAGGTTTTATATACATGTGTCTATTTGCTACAGAGGGAATAGATTTGAGAAGCCGTCTTCGTGATGGGACTAATGATGAAGAATTGGCCTACTATATTCAACAGCTATGGTCACATCGTAAGGAGCGTTATTCAGAAGAACGTCTATCAGCTACTGAGGGGTTACCACGGAAAAAAGTGGAAATGTCTCATATAGGTGGATAAATGGATGTAGCCAATTTTAAAAATGAAAAAGAAAGAGGATATAAGAACTTCCGAGTTAAGGTTCTGTACCCTCTTTCTTTTTTTGCCTCAAGACGTGATAAAGAATGCATCATGTAAGCATAAGAAAAAGGTATTTTTGGAATAATAACACCAAGAAACACTTTACAGTTTGACCAATAAATGGTTTTGGTGTAAATAATAAGATGTATTATATTTTATAGCACTCGCATTGTTCTTAAAAGTCTAAAAATTAGGAACTGCGAATCCATTTAAAGTTAGGGGGACTTTATATGAATGGTGGAAAATCTAATTCTTCCTCATTCGTCCCGTATGTTCCTGCATCACGTTCTTTGCCAGAGCTTACTGTGGTTGCAGTCGTATTGGGATTAATTTTAGCTGTTGTTTTTGGAGCAGCTAATGCCTATTTAGGCCTTAAAATCGGTTTAACAGTCAGTGCATCTATCCCGGCGGCTGTTATTTCGATGGCGATTCTACGTGGTATTTTACGTCGTGAATCTATCTTAGAGAACAATATTGTACAAACCATGACAACTGCTGGTGAAGCGGTTGCGGCGGGCGCTATTTTTACGCTGCCGGCTTTATTTTTATGGAATGTTGTACCTAGTCAATTAACGATCAGTTTCGTCGTGTTGACTGGTGGTTTTTTAGGGGTCTTAATGATGATACCGTTACGTCGTTTATTGATTGTAAACGAGCATCAAACATTGCCGTACCCGGAAGGAACTGCATGCGCAGAAGTCTTGATTTCTGGTGAAAAAGGAGGCAACAGTGCCAAGCTGGTCTTTACTGGGTTTGGACTAGGGGCTTTAGTTAAAGCGTTGGGTGATGGGTTTAAGCTATTCAAGACGGAAGTAGAGACAGGCATTGCTAATTTTAAAAATGCATTGATTGGATTAGATACATTTCCAGCTCTGCTTGGTGTGGGATATATTATTGGACCCAAAGTATCTGGAGAGATGATGGCAGGTGGAATACTTGCTTGGGTAGTCATGATACCAATGATTAGCTTTTTTGGTACACATAGTTCCCAGGCAATTCCGCCAGCTTCTGGATTGATTGCTTCCATGGATGCATGGGCTATCTGGGGAGACTATATTCGTTATATTGGAGCAGGTGCGGTAGCAACCGGTGGTTTAATTAGCTTAATAAAAACGTTACCAATATTATATTATTCGTTGCGAGATACACTCACAGGCTTAGGGAAAGGTAATAATCAATCGCTGGTGGAACGTACTGACCGCGATATTTCAAAGACATGGCTCTTACTTGGTATAGTAGCAATCATATTATTAATTGCCTTTTCACCGCTTACTGAAGTGGGGATGATAGGGGCTGTAGCAATTGCCATATTTGGATTCCTATTCGTTACGGTAGCTTCTCGTATCGTGGGATTGATAGGTAGCTCGTCCTCGCCTGTTTCAGGAATGACTATTGCTACCTTGCTAATTGTTACAGTGGTGTTTAAGTCAATGGGTGTAACAGGTCAAACAGGAATGGTCACCGCTTTGATTGTGGGAGCGATCGTGTGCACTGCCCTTGCTGTTGCCGGTGATATCTCTCAAGACCTAAAGACAGGGTATTTAGTCGGGGCTACACCATGGAAACAACAGATGGCTATGATGCTAGGGGTGTTGATTTCTGGCCTGGTTATTGGTTATGTCCTTGTTATTCTGCATGAAACATATGGAATGGGAACGAAGGATTTAGCTGCACCGAAGGCCGTTTTGATGAAAATGGTTATTGAAGGACTCATGGAAAATAACTTGCCGTGGGATTTAATCTTTATTGGTGCGGCTACTGCCATTTGTGTTGAATTCTTAGGCCTTCATTCCTTGACTGTAGCAGTAGGAATTTATTTACCAATCCATACTAGTGCGCCGATTATGGTTGGTGGCTTAGTTCGTTGGATAGTGGAGTATTACTCGAAGGATAAAAACCGTAAAAAGCTACGTCTGGAAAGAGGAACCTTGTTTGCATCTGGTCTAATTGCCGGTGAGTCGCTGTTAGGGGTTGTGATTGCTATGCTCATTTCAGCCAAAATAACACTGCCAGAGAATGTCATGTTTCAAAGTGGCATGGTAAGCACGGTGATCTTTGCAGTAGTAGCGGCTATCCTTTTATGGGTGTCTATGCGTGCCAAAGATCAGGGTAGTAGTCATTAGTGACTGGATACGAGGGTGTCATTTACTATGAAACTTGCTTATTAATGGGGTGTAGGTGAGGACAGCGTGTGGATTTTTACAAAGAAAAAACATGGAAATTTATTGACGATGAGGCCTATGTTGGCGAAACGGATTATGCTAGAGAAGTCGGAAGATGGCATCTCTACCGTTATTATCCCTCGCGATAGTTGGTTGGAACGCTTGTCTGTACGCTATTTGAGACAGCCAGCCGCCTTCCGAATCAAGCTAGACGTGCTGGGAAGCTATGTAATTGCTAGATGTACGGGCACGTATACGGTAGCAGAAATTGCTGAGGAAATACGACAAGAATTTGGTGAACAAGCAGAGCCTGTACTGCCCCGACTAAGCCGATTCTTTCAAATGATTGAAACGAACCAATGGGTGACGTGGAGAGAGCGCGAATAGAACAAAGCCAATGACTGATCTAATGAGATCGATCATTGGCTCTTGTTATGATTTATTTAAAAAACCATTTTATCTTTTTTAAAGCTTGCTTGGTGGTATGATAGCGAACAGGAATGTCAAAGAGTGTAGTTTGCTTCAGCACACTTTTTTGATGAGAGAAAACATCAAAGCTTCCTTTTCCATGGTAGCTACCGATACCGCTATTACCAACCCCACCAAATGGTAAATAGGGAGTGGCAATATGAAAGATTGTGTCATTAATACAACCACCACCGAAGGAAAGATGGGATAAGAGTAGCTTCTCTGTCTCTTTACTTTCTGTGAAAAGATAGAGAGCCAGTGGCTTTGGTTGGGTACTTATTCTGGAAACAGCTTCAGCCAGCTCATCATAAGTCAGGATGGGGAGAATGGGTCCAAAAATCTCGTCCTGCATGACCGGGTCTTGCCATGTTACGTTATCCAAGAGAGTAGGCTCAATAGCTAGTGTACTAGGGGTTACATTTCCCCCATGGATGATTTTTTCCTGGTCCAGATACGAAAGCAACCGCTCAAAATGTCGTCTATTTACAATGTGAGTATAATCCGGATTGCTTAGAGCGTCAGGATAAAGCTCTTGAATAGAGGTTTTGAGCTGTCTAATTAGTTCCTGTTTCACTGATGAGTCCACAAGTAAATAATCTGGTGCCACACAGGTTTGACCAGCATTTAAAAATTTTCCCCAAACGATTCGCTTAGCGGCCAGACGCAGGTTAGCATCTCGATGTACAATGCATGGACTTTTTCCGCCTAATTCAAGCGTGAATGGAGTCAGATGCTTGGAAGCTGCTTCCATTACCACACGACCAACAGGGACACTACCTGTGAAAAAGATATAGTCGAATTTCTCCGCTAGCAATTGATTGCTAACCTCAATACCTCCCTCTACTACACTAATAAATTCAGCAGGGAAGGTCTGTTCAATTAACCGCCGAAGAAGGTCGGAGGTTCGGGGGGTAAGCTCTGATGGCTTGATAACAGCACAATTCCCGGCAGCAATAGAACCGATTAAAGGCAGTAGAGCGAGTTGAAACGGATAGTTCCATGGGGCGATAATTAGTGTAACACCATAGGGTTCAGAATAAATGTAACCCTTGGAACCGAAGTGAGTGAGAGCTGTTTTTACTCGTTTTGGTTTTGCCCAGCCCTGTAAATGTTTACAGATATATCGAATCTCCTCTAGCACGATTCCAATTTCAGTCGAGTAGGTTTCAAATTGTGATTTATGCAAATCTGCCAGTAGAGCTTGATAAATTTCTTGTTCGTGCAACATGATGGTACTTCGTAGTTTTTGGAGTGCTTCTATTCGGAAAGCAACGTTTTTCGTTTGTTGCGAGTGAAAGAATTGATGTTGCTTGGAAAGTAAATCTTGAATAGGATTCATAAGTGCCTCCTCTCATTTTACATTTACGTATGATGAGTTTATCATCGACAGAATACTTATCCAATATTATGCTTTTGAAGATACAGCAGAGCATAGGAGGGATCTTGCTATGATAGATGTTGAGTCCAAACGAGTTAGATGGGCCTTTATCTTCTCCATTCTATTGGGTATTCTATTTAAAATGTTATTTACAGAGTTTATGCTGGGAGTTTCATACCCATTATATTTGACAGCGATGTATTTGATTTTCCTCTACTTCTTTCAACCAGATGTAGCTTGGCAATCGAGCTTTGGGTGGTTTCTATCCATTCCGATGTTCTTACTTTCGCTTATGTTTGCTATTTATGAGCAGCCAGCATTCCGTTTAATTAATTTTCTGCTTATACCTTGTTTATGGATTCTTCATACCTTGCTAATCACAAATAGAAGGCTAGAGAAGACTGGATTATTAGACAACTTGTTCTTCATTATCGACTTACTCCTTCTTAGATATTTGTGCAGTATAGGTACCCCATTTAAATTATGCACAGCATGGTTGAAACAACAGGGGAATCCTCAAACTCTTGGGCAGCTTGGTAAAGTTGTTATTGGCTTACTTATATCGATTCCCATTTTCCTCATTGTGGTTCCGTTGCTGACTTCTGCTGATTCCCTGTTTCGGCAATTTATTATCACAATGCCTACGTGGAGTGGGCTTTTGTCCATTTCTGGTTGGTTTATTAATATAGTAGTGGTTCTAGTAAGCGGAATCGGTTTTTTTGTATACTTGGTTGCTTTAGCTACTCAGCAAAAGGAACAGCTTGTTGAACCGACTGCTCTGCCACAGGAATCAAGTCATGATCAGTCAAAAATAGGATATCTTGATTTTACGGTGGGTGTCACGATCTTATTGGTGTGTAATGTGTTGTATGTGGTATTTGTAGGCTTTCAAGTTTCTTATTTATTTATGGGAGCAAATGGATTACCTGATGGAGTAAGCTATGCGGAATACGCCCAGAATGGATTTTATGAACTAGTAAAGGTGTCATTTTTCAATTTATTACTCTTGTTACTCAGTCTACATTTTATAAAAGGAGACACCCTACTCAAGAAGAGAATTATTAATCTGTTACTGACTGTCCTTACTATAAGTACACTGTTTATGCTTTATTCGGCTCATGTTAGGCTCCAGTTATATGAAGAGGCATATGGTTTCACCTTTCAACGAATCATAGCTCGCTTGGCAATGGGATGCCTACTAATAGCCTGTGGAGTGACGTTATATCAGATATGGAAACGTACATTGCCGCTTATAAAGGTATTTATAATGATAGGATTATGTGCATATACGCTAATAAATGTGATAAATATAGATCATTGGATTGTAAAATTAAATATAGAACGATATCAAGCAATTAAGAAGATAGATATAGATTATTTAACTACTTTATCACTTGATGCGATCCCTACCTTAGCGGCTTATGCGGAGAGTGAACCAGAGTTACGTGAGAAAGTAAGCCGAATTTTAGCTAGTTATAGTGTAGATGATGAATCAAATAAACATACGTCTTGGAGTTCGTTTGTTTGGTCGCGCTATCGAGCGAATCAAATATTGCATGAATACGTAGAGAATGAACTATAAAATATTCTGAAAAATAGATTGACGCACTTGAGGTAGTGAGGTAGAATTTGTAAATACAAAAGTGAGCCCAAAAGGAAAAGGAGATGAGTAACATGAGAATGATGTTGTTTCCCAATGCAAAGCAAATACAATTTCATATCTCCTGTAAGCTATCTCTTATATCCAAGGCATCACTGTCTTGATTGAGTGTAGGTAAAAAATAAGAGCGTAGGTTACAGAATTTTGTACGTGCGCTTTTTATGACAGAATGGGTGTAAAGACATGTCGCACATAGTGACGTGTCTTTTTTGCTTCTGTCAGATGATAGGTTCATGCGAGAAGGGAGAGAGAATGCATGATAGCTGTGTTTCAAAAGTTAGGCTGGTTTTTCCGTGAAGAGTGGAAGAGATACTCCATTGCAGTCGTTTTTTTGGTGATCAATGGTGTGTTGGAAGTCTTACCACCGAAGCTAATGGGGACGTCGATTGACCAAATTTTTGCTGGCTCTATGACAACCACAAGATTGTTCCTCATGATTGGATTATTACTAGCAATCGCTTTAAGTAATTATGGCGTCACTTATATTTGGATGAAGAATCTGTTCGGAGGCTCTTTTTTGGTTAGTAGGAAATTACGTTCCAACTTAATGGGACAATTTTTAAAAATGACGCCAACCTTTTATGAAAAAAATCGGACGGGAGATCTGATGGCCCGGGCGACGAACGATATTCAAGCAGTATCACTAACAGCTGGGTTTGGCATTCTTACCTTAGTTGATGCGACTGTATATCTAGCGGTTATTTTGCTCACGATGACGGTTTTAATTAGCTGGAAGCTTACCTTAATTTGTATTTTACCAATGCCGTTGGCAGCCTACGTGTTGAGTAAGTATGGGGAGATGCTTCATAAAAGATTTATGGAAGCGCAGGATATTTTCGGAAAAATGAATGACCAGGTCCTGGAGAATATTTCAGGTGTCCGGGTGGTTCGAGCTTATGTACAAGAAGAGGCAAGTCGGAAGAGCTTTCGTGAAATATCTGAGGAAACGTATAAGAAAAATCTGTCCGTTGCCCGGATCGACTCACTATTTGAGCCTACGATGAAATTGTTAAATGGTATAAGTTTTCTACTAGGTATCGGGTTTGGTGCGTATTATGTTTATCATCAAGAAATTACGATAGGCGATATGATTTCATTTAACATTTATTTAGCCATGCTGTCTTGGCCGATGTACGCTATCGGGGAGTTAGTTAATATTATGCAACGGGGTAATGCTTCTCTGGATCGAGTGAACGAAACGCTTGCTTATGAACCAGATGTTCAGAACGAGCACAATCTAGTGGATGTGCCAATGCCTTCTACAATCTCTTTTCAGAATGTGACATTCCGTTATCCTTCATCTGAGGTAGATAACTTGAGAGATGTAACGTTTGAGCTGAACCGAGGGAAGACCTTAGGAATCGTTGGACGTACAGGCAGCGGTAAGACAACTCTGATGCGTCAGCTCCTGCGTGAGTACCCGTTAGGTAAAGGAGAAATCTTGATTTCAGGAACTCCCATGCAAAAAATTGCAGTAGAGCAAGCAGTTGGCTGGCTTGGATATGTTCCGCAAGGTCAAATCTTATTTTCTAAAACGATTCTACAAAACATTCGATTTGGTAAACCGACCAGCTCTATGGCTGATGTGGAGCATGCATTGGTTATGTCAGCTTTCCAAAAGGATATTACCTATTTACCAGAGGGCTTGGATACGATGGTTGGGGAAAAGGGCGTTTCCTTGTCAGGAGGTCAGAAGCAGCGTGTCTCCATAGCCCGTGCTCTAATAGCAGATCCAGAGATTCTTTTGCTAGATGATGCCCTCTCTGCGGTGGATGCTAAAACGGAGACTGAAATTATTACTCATATTCGTGCGGAGCGGACAGGTAAGACCACATGGATTACGACGCATCGCCTGTCAGCAGTTCAGCATGCCGACTTAATTCTAGTGATGGACGAGGGAACAATTGTTGAACGTGGGACTCATGATCAGCTTATGAAACAGAATGGCTGGTATAAACAACAATATGAACGACAGCAAATCGAGGCAACTTTAACAGATGGAGAGTGAGAAACATGGGTAGGCCTTCTAAAAGGTTATGGCAATATGCCTTGCATTTTAAGAAAACACTCATCTTGGCTTTAACCATGCTATCATTAGCGGTTGCAGCTGATCTGATGGGACCTATTTTGGTCAAACAGATGATTGATGTCCATATACGGGGTATTGAGTATAGTTGGTACCAGAGTGAACAGGGGAGCGAAGCTGTTGCTTACCGGGATCACTATATAAAACGAAGTGATCATTGGTTACCGGGTGAGCAAAAGGGTAAAGAAGTCCGCATTCTACAAGTCGGGCGAGACTATTACTTCATTGATCAACCAATAGCATTTGATGGAGAACGAACAATCGAAAATGGAAATCTCCTGATTCAAAATGGTGCGGACAGAGGAGTATACCCTGCTGAAAAATTAACGACAGCGGAAGTGTTTGCTCTATATAAACCGGAAGTACAGCCGCTCATTACCCTTTGTTTGATTTATTTTGGCTTATTAGCCCTGATTTCACTCTTGTTATATGTAAAAAAGTATTGGTTACAAATCTCAGCGAACCAAATCATTCAGAAGATGCGTGTAGACGTCTTTGATCATATTCAGCGGCTTCCAATTCAGTATTTTGACAATTTACCAGCAGGAAAAGTGGTTGCACGAGTGACGAATGATACGGAAGCAATCCGTGATCTATATCTGACTGTGCTTTCGAACTTTTTTACGGGGATCATCTATATCACTGGTATTCTGATTGCTATGTTCTTATTAGAACCTATGCTAGGTACCATTTGTCTTGTGATCATTCCGATTTTGATTGTGTGGATTTACGTCTATCGATATTTCGCTTCCCGTTTTAACCATGTCATTCGAGCAAGAATCAGTGATATTAATGGGATGATTAATGAATCGATTCAGGGGATGACTATCATTCAGGCTTTCCGTCGTCAAAAGGAGACAAGGGAAGAATTCGAGGAATTAAATTATGATCATTTTAAATACCAAAACAAATTACTGCTACTAAACTCACTTACTTCCCATAATCTAACCAACTTCTTGCGTATCATAGGGTTTGCCCTGCTGCTATGGTATTTTGGAGCACAGTCTTTAACGCTGGGCAATGTATTGTCGCTTGGAATGATGTATGCCTTTTTGGAATATATGGTTCGGATATTCAATCCGATTAGTGGGATTGTTAATCAATTACCCCAATTAGAACAAGCATTGGTGGCAGCCGAGCGCGTATTTGAATTAATGGATGAACCGGGTATTCCAGTAACAGATGGTAAAATGGATAGATATAGGGGGAATGTAAAATTTGAGAATGTATGGTTTGCTTACAAGGATGAGGAATATGTGCTGAAAAATATCTCCTTTGAAGCTAAGGAAGGTCAAACCATCGCATTGGTTGGTCATACAGGATCAGGTAAAAGCTCCATCATGAATGTTTTATTTCGATTTTACGAATTTACGAAAGGGAAAGTAACCATTGACGGCAAGGAGATTCAGGAATGGCCGAAACAATATGTACGTCAGCATATGGGAATCGTACTACAGGAACCATTCTTGTTCACTGGAACGATTGCTAACAATGTCAGCCTTGGCGACCCAACTATTTCTCGGGAAAGAATTGAGAAAGCCCTAGATGATGTAGGGGCCAGACAGTTGTTTGCCCATCTAAGCAAAGGCTACGATGAGCCTGTCGTGGAGAAGGGGAGTACGCTATCAGCGGGTCAACGTCAAATCGTGTCATTTGCTCGTGCCCTTGCTTTTGACCCAGCAATTTTAATTCTAGATGAGGCAACAGCTTCTATTGATACTGAGACGGAGACCATCATTCAACAGGCGTTAGATGTAGTAAAAAAAGGACGTACTACCTTTATTATCGCACATCGACTCTCTACTATTCGTCAGGCAGATTGCATCCTCGTGCTTGATAGAGGGGAAATTGTGGAACGAGGTAACCATGATGAATTAATGCTAGTAAAAGGCAAGTATTATCAAATGTATCAGCTGCAACAAGGTGAAAAGCAAGAAATAGGGGTAGAAGGCTAATTAGGGGGAGGACACTATGGCGTTTCCTGCTAATGTTGAAAGAGAAATTACAGAGCATACCGTTCTTTGTGACAGACGGGGAAAATTGCGACCAGAGGCCATTGGCTGGTCGCGTTACCCCTTGCATGATTGTCAGATATCAGGACATAGGGGACGAAAAAAGAAATGGAATTTTTGGTTTATTATAAATAATCAAGTTATTATTACGGTGGCAGTTTGTCATTTGGATTATATTGGGTTAGCGTTTTTTCATTTGATCGATCTTCAATCGGGCCAGAAGGTGGAACAAACGATAAAGGTCCCCTTGGCGAGAGGAATATATTTGCCTGATTCCGTTCATGGGGACGTTCATTTTGACCATAAGAAGCTCCAGATTTCTTTTACTCATAACCAGACGACTACAACGATCTTGGTTGATGGGGTGACAAGTCAAGGGATAGCTTATTCAGTAGATATGAGTATCTCAGAGACTGCCGAGGCCTTACATATGGTTATTCCCTGGGCTGATACCAGATTTCAATATACAGCAAAGCAACCGGGAAGAGCAGCGGCAGGTACAGTACGCGTAGGCAGTAAGCTTTACGACCTTACACAGGAAGTAACATCAGCAAGTCTAGATTTTGGTCGTGGTATTTGGCCTTATGTGACCCAATGGAATTGGATGACTTGTTGCTTTCGATGGAGGGGAAGCTGGTGTGGGTGCAATCTCGGAGCTGGTTGGACAGATGGAACGGGAATGACTGAAAATGGCTTATTGCTTCAACAGCGTGCCGAAAAAATAACAGAACCGATTCAATTCCTCTACGACCCAAGCTCACCCATGAAACCCTGGCGCATAACAACTACTAGTAGCGACCGAGTTCAACTCATCTTTACACCCATTCATTATCAGGAGAAACGTGAAAATTATTTGGTATTATCCTCTCATTTACAGCAATATATTGGAAAGTATAATGGAACCTTACAAACGGAGGCCAACGACCAAATTAGGATAGAGGATGCCTGGGGAATCTGTGAAGATCAGAAGGCACGATGGTAACCATGCAGGCAGGTACAATCATTTTAAAGAGATAGAAAAACAGGGGGTTTAATTTGTTGAGGGAGTATGTTAAACAATATTTTAGCCAATTCGATGTGTTAGTGATCAGCATTCTGTTTGTTTTTGGCTTTTTGTGGTTAATTCCCGATATGGAACGTATTCATATATGGATGGCATTGGCGATCGGGATGCTTTCCTACGCGATCAGCGAATACCTCATCCATCGATTTATCTTTCATATGAAACCACCAAACGTACGTTGGCTTCTGACAATGCTGAAACGATTGCACTACGATCACCATGTAACTCCTGATCAATTACATCTATTGTTCCTGCCAGTCTGGTATAGCTTGCCTTTGATCATCATAGCGGGGAGTGTGGCCTTTTTCATCACAAAGGATTTTTCTCTGATGGTTGCATTCGTAACAGGGATTATGGGTTACCTACTTTATTACGAATGGGCTCATTATATTGCACATCAGCCTGTGCAACCGATCACCCCATGGGGAAGATGGATGAAGAAAATGCACCTCTGGCATCACTATAAAAACGAAAACTATTGGTACGGGGTAACCAATCCTGCCCTTGATGTATTATTAGGTACCTATAAGAATGAGAAACAAGTGAAACGAAGCTCAACAGCGCGTAATTTAGAACAAAGCGATATGAAATAAAAGCAGGAAGCCCATCTCTTATACTGTAGAGATGGGCTTATTATGTTGTTGCTAGTTGTTATTTTACATAGGAGCTAATGTCTACATTCAGAGCACTTGCGAGGCGCATTCCGAATTCTCGATCTGCACGGAAGAAGTTACAAATGGCAAGCATTTTTGTACGCTCATGAACAGTAGCCAGATCGTTAGCAAGATTGGCAATCAAGTTGACTTTTTCTTCCGGACTATAGCTTCGATAACGTTCACCAGCTTGGGCAAAATCATTAGGTTTCTCAATTTTTTCACGACTAACATATCCAACAAGAGGTGTTTCAGACTCCTTATATGCAGGATCTTCTACCGGATTCTCCGCATGTCGGCTTGGTTCATAATTAACAGGAGAGCTTTGCTGCTGGAATTGCATTGCACCATCACGCTGCTGATTATGGACAGGGGCATACGGACAATTAATTGGGAGTTGCAAGTAGTTAGCTCCTAAACGATAGCGCTGTGTATCAGGATAGGAGAACAAACGTCCCTGCAAAAGCTTATCTTCTGATGGTTCGATACCTGGGACGGTTGCACTTGGGGAGAAGGCTATCTGCTCTACTTCCGCAAAAAAGTTTTGTGGGTTGCGATTCAGAGTCATCACGCCCACTTCCTGTAGTGGATAGCTTTGTTCATCCCAAATTTTTGTCGGGTCGAGTGGATCATAATCCAGAGAGTCCAATTCATTTACAGGCATGATTTGAACATAGAGTGTCCATTTTGGAAAGTCACCAGCTTCAATATGATCGTACAAATCACGGGTAGCATGGTTAAAATCTTTTGCCTGAATCTCTGAAGCCTCCTGGGCAGATAAATTTTTAACACCTTGGGCAGGTTTCCAGTGATATTTCACATATACGACTTGGCCTTCTGCATTTACCCATTTGAATGCATGGACACCAAAACCCTCCATTTGGCGATAGTTAGCAGGTGTACCATAGTCAGAGAACAACCAGGTGAGCATATTTGTTGATTCAGGAGTTAGAGTCATGAAATCCCAATAACGATCCGGTGTTTGGAGATTTGTATCAGGAGATGGCTTTAGGGAGTGAACCATGTCAGGAAATTTTAGAGCATCACGAATAAAAAACACAGGTAGATGATTACCGACTAGATCATAATTGCCTTCTTCTGTATAAAATTTGGTGGCAAAACCACGTGGATCACGTAGTGTCTCTGGGGAACCCTGACCGTGAATAACTGTGGAGAATCGTACAAAGACAGGCGTCTTTTGACCTGCTTTTTGCAGAAAGGCTGCTTTTGTAAATGAGCTCATATTTTTCGTTACTACGAAAATCCCATGTGCACCTGAACCTCTAGCATGCACCACACGCTCAGGGATTCTTTCTCGATCAAAATGAGCTAACTTTTCAATTAAATGATAATCCTCTAATGTCGTAGGCCCTCTTCTTCCAGCAGTACGAGAATTTTGATTATCTCCTACAGGGACACCTTGATTTGTAGTTAAACGTGGTTTCTTATCCATATATAAACATCTCCCTTAATTAAAATTATTATCAGAAGAAAAATATTTTAATTACTAATTTATAATTATTATAAAATGAAAATTATTTTTGTCAATGGAAAATGCTAAGTATGAAATGCAGGGACGTTTGCAACGATTTACATTGTAAAAATAGAAATAATCTCGTTCAGTTAAAGCCAGCAGGTACGATTCTGCTGGCTTTGTTTAATTCCCTGAGATTACTACTCATGATTTGGAAGGAAAGTAGGTAACCTACAAACAAATGAATTATTTTCCTACATTGATCGGACGAAAAGTGAGGGTGGTTTTATGCTTCATTTCTTTTGGATTTCAACAATCATCCATCTTAGTATTACGCTTATTTTTACAGGATTTATTATTACAGAAAAACGTATGCCAGAACGTACATTAGCATGGATTTTTGCTGTGTATAGCTTCCCGGTGCTTGGAATTTGTTTTTATTTTTTTGCAGGGAGACATTGGAGGAAAGAAGATAAGGATCGACAGCATGAAAAACATCAGGAGATTGTAACTCAAAACATCACCGAAACTCAGCAGATGTTAGCTAGAGGATGTACAAATGGAGCCACCCAATCAGAGGGTACTAGTAGTTTGGACTCGTCTATTACAAAGATGGTAAGACTCATTCAAGCGAATGCAGATGCTAAGCTCACACAGGGGAATCACGTGGAGTTATTTCATAAAGCGGCTCCTTTTTACACTGCTTTATGGGAGAAAATAGACAAAGCTATGTATCAGATTCATGTTTTGTTTTATACAATTGAAGGAGATTATGTGGGACGATCTCTGATTGATTTACTCAAGAAAAAGGCTGAGCAAGGCTGTGAGGTACGAGTTATTGTTGACGATATAGGAAGCAAAACCTTTCCTGAGGCTTGGGCCGATGAATTGTGCCAGGCTGGTGGACAGTTCTACAGATTCAGTTCACGTAAGCATTTACGGACTTTTATACGCCTTAATTATCGTAATCACCGCAAGATCGTCGTGATTGATAATGATATCGGATTCTTTGGAGGATGTAATATTGGAAAAGAATATGTAGGGGAAGACCCTAAGCTGGGGTTTTGGCGAGATACTCATATACAGGTAACTGGAGAAGCTACATGCGAGCTTCAAAAAATCTTTATTCAAGACTGGAAGATGGTATCTGGTCTTACCATAGATATGACCAATTCTGCTACAGAAAATAGTTATTCTGAGACGCAGAAGCAAGATGAAGAGGTGTACAAATCAATAGTTGAACCTACTTATGAGCACAAGAATAAGCATATGATTCAGGTGGTAGCGACCGACCCTAGAGAACGTTGGGAACCAATTCGCCAAGCATTCCTGCAAATGATCATGCGTGCAGAAAAATCGGTAAGAATTACTTCCCCCTACTTTATCCCCGATGAGGTATTGCTGGTAGCTTTGTGCACGATTGCGCAGGCAGGAGTAGAGGTAACGCTTGTCCTACCAGGCATTCCTGACAGTAAGCTGGTCTACTATGCTTCCCAAAGCTTCCTAGATGAGTTAAAAAAAGCAGGGGTTAGCATTTATCTGTACGACAAGGGTTTCTTACATGCAAAAGTGCTACTAGTCGATGATAATCTAGCATTAGTGGGAACGAGCAATTGGGATTTCCGGAGTTTTTATCTCAATTTTGAAGTTAACGCGCTTTGCTATGGAAGATCACTTTTGATTCAAGAGCTAACGAAACAATTTGAACAGGATATTAGTAATAGTAGGATAAGCAGAGAAGAACCTAAATTAATTGGGCGTAAATATGTAGAATCTGTAGCCCGGCTATTCTCCCCTCTTCTCTAATGATCACGCCATAAAAATTTTTGCACGAAATGTACACCTCACAAGGACAATAGTTTTCATGGAATGGATTATGTGGTAGAGTGTAAAAAGTAGAAGGTCGAATAAGGGGATGCTACCTGCCATATCAGGAATGGTAGCATCTCATTCTTCCTTATTTTGGGATGGAACTGTAAAAAATTATGAAATGTGAGCTTGTGTAATAGACATATGGAAAAGCAAGAGGTAGGATAGTGTACAACCCAAAGAGAAGCAATACAGAATGGTGGAGGGAACGACATGAAAGTGTGTAAATTTGGTGGTACTTCCTTGGCTAATGCCGAACAGATTCGAAAAGTATGTCAGATCATTCTGAATGATGAGACTCGTAGGCTTATCGTGGTCTCAGCTCCTGGAAAGCGTTATAAGGAAGATGTTAAGGTCACTGATTTACTGATTACATTTGGGACCAAACAGATTGAACACGGGCAGGCTCAGGAGGAATGGCAGGCGGTTGTAGATCGTTATCAAGAAATTTGCTCCGAATTACAATTATCACCAACATGCATAGGGGCAATCATTGCTGACCTTCAAAAATTATTACAATGGGATGGGACAGACTCAGAAGGCTTTATGGACGTTGTAAAAGCATCAGGAGAAGATAATTGTGCCAGAGTGGTTGCTGAATATCTAAGAACGCTAGGTGCTCCTGCTACGTACATTAATCCGAGAGATGCGGGTCTTCTAGTCAGTGGTGAATATGGCAATGCTCAAGTACTTCCAGAAGCTTATGAGAAATTAGCTTTATTAAAAGAGAAAGAAGGATTGCTAATATTTCCTGGTTTTTTTGGTTATACACAGGAAGGTAAGCTAACAACCTTTTCACGTGGAGGTTCTGATGTGACCGGCTCCATTTTAGCCGCTGCTGTTAGAGCAGAGCTGTATGAAAATTTTACTGATGTTGATTCGGTGTACGCGGTAAATCCACATTTAGTTCCTAATCCATGTAAAATAAAGGAGATAACGTATCGAGAAATGCGGGAATTATCATACGCTGGGTTTTCGGTTTTCCATGAGGAAGCGTTAATACCTGCTTTTCGAGCGGAAATTCCTGTTTGCATAAAGAATACCAATAATCCCACAGCACCAGGTACAAAAATTGTGACCAGACGGGATAATTCTTCACGGATTGTAGCCGGTATTGCTAGTGATGTGGGATTTTGTCGCATTTATGTGAGTAAATACTTGATGAATAAAGAGATCGGCTTTGGTAGAAGACTTTTGCAGATCCTTGAGGAAGAGCATTTGTCCTATGAACATAGTCCATCTGGCATTGATGATATTACGGTCATTCTTCGCCAGCATCAGCTCACTAAGGAGAAAGAGGCTCGAATTGTATCTCGCATAAAAAATGAGTTGCATGTGGACGATGTGCATGTACAATATAATATGGCTCTTGTTATGCTGGTAGGAGAGGGAATGCGGTCTTCTGTAGGTATTTCTGCTCGGGCAGCAACCGCGCTTGCCATCGCAGACATTAATATCGAAATGATTAACCAAGGATCATCTGAAGTGAATTTAATGTTTGGTGTAAGAGCAGGGGATGCAGATCATGCTGTCATAGCTTTGTACCAAGAGTTTTATAAAGAAGAAGAGCTTTCGCTAGGAATATGCTAAAATAGATAAGTGCAAGGTTGTCCGTTGTCTGGACATGATTTCCTACGTGTAACATCAGAGATACCCCTATTCAAGGTTGATAGATCGTACATGATTTGGATATCTTATAAAGGTAGAACAGACAACAAAACAGGCACGGATATTCAACATGTAAAAGAAAGGGTGAGGAAACATGTCGACAATGAGATGTATCACTGTATTTACAAACAATTACAGCGTATTTTCTGAAATTTATCAGGTTGTTCTTAAAACACCTTTAGCTGAGGATGAGGAAAAAGAAGTAGAAGGTGTTACCATCAGCGACGCAGGGGAAGTACCTGATGAATATATCGAAATGATGAAGCAAAAGCCAGAAGTTGCTGTTATGAAAATTAAAAAACAGAACATCACAATTCTGCAGCATGGAGAAGTTTTTGAAATTCTTATGCCGTTGAGCGAAGCAATTACTGCTTAAGTATTCACATTGGATTAAGTGGAATACGAGGTATCAGTAGAGCCACCCATTCATACATTAGGGAAAGAAGAACTTCTATCCAGTATGAAATGAGGTGGCTTTGTTTTGAATATTTATCTTGATTATCCTGTAGTTCCTCTGCCACGGCATGGATATGGAAAACCCCCGCATGCTAAATTACAACAGAAAATGGATACCGAACGTAGTACGTATAAGGAATATCTTGAGGAGACTATGAAGCATGTTGATGCATTAGCTACTATATCGTTAGATTATCCTCAGAGTGATAAAGAACCGTTTTATCGCAACAATTGGCTGCCTTTACTAGACGGTGTTGCCATATACACTTTCTTAGCAAAGCATAAGCCAGCTAGATATGTGGAGGTAGGATCAGGTAACTCTACAAAGTTTGCGCGTAAAGCTATTCGTGATCTCAATTTATCAACCAAGATTATTTCTATTGATCCACAACCGAGAGCAGAGATTGATTCTTTATGTGATGAGGTGATTCGCCAAACCTTAGAGACGATCCCCATAGAATTTTTCCAACAGCTAGAATCAGGGGATATCCTGTTCATTGACAGCTCACATCGTTCGTTTACTAATTCTGATGTAACGGTTGCCTTTTTAGAGATTCTACCAATAGTAAAGCCAGGTGTAATCGTTCAGGTTCACGATATTTTCTTGCCGTATGATTATCCACATGAATATATGCAGCTCTTCTATTCTGAGCAATATTTATTGGCATCTTATTTATTAGGTGGTTCCAAGTTGAAGCTGTTATTCCCTAATTTTTATGTAGCTGAGGATCGAGAATTATTTAGTATGTTAGAGCCACTATATATAAAGCTGGGTGTTCTTAGTACCAATCCGATTTGTGAGGGATGCTCTTGTTGGCTAGAAGTTCAACCTGATTAAAAATTTTTTATAAATAAAAACAAGTTTAGCCTAGACTAGCATGTACATAGTCAAATAAAAACCTGTCGCCTACGTTTTTTGTAGACAACAGGTTTTTTTGTTTCAGGTTATCTTAACGACCGCTTTTTAGTTCCGTCCATAGACGATCGTATACTTGCAAGGTTTCGCCGACATCTTTTAACCACTCGGTACGACTCATCTCTTCAGGAGTCAGGAAAATCATTTTATTGTTGCGATACTCTTCGTTATGCAGAGGATGTGCTTTTTCATTTGGATTGCTATAGCCGATTTTTTCATAGTTTTTCACAGATACGGCAGGGTCCATCATATAGTTGATGAATTCTTCAGCTAGTTTTTTGTGCTTAGCGCCTTTTGGAATGGCGAAGGTATCAGCAAAAATAGTTCCGCCTTCTTTTGGAACAACGTAGCCAATGTTGTTATTTTCCGGATAAATAAAGGCTGCATCACCAGACCAAACAGTACCAATCCAAGCTTCTTCCGCAATGAATTTTTGTTTGATAGTGTCTGTATCAAATGCTAATAGGTTTGGTAACAGTTTTTTCAAATCAGCATTCGCAATATCTAATTCTTTTTCACTGATTGTACTGTTAGAGAAGCCATTTTTTTTCAGGGACATGCCCAAAGCTTCACGGGAATCATTTAATACTACGACGCGACCTTTATATTTTGGATTCCATAGATCGCTCCAGCTTGTTGGTGGCTCTGTTACATACTTCTTGTTGTATGCAATTCCAGTTACACCCCATGTGTATACTACAGAGTACTTGTTGTCCGGATCATACGGAGGTGTTTTAAAGGTAGACACCAGGTTTTGCAGATTAGGGATCGCTGATTTATCCAGTTCTTCTAGCAGGTTTAATTTAATCATAGTATCAACCATGTAATCAGAAGGCTGAATAAGGTCAAATTGGGCACCACCAGCCTGAACCTTTGCTAGCATATCTTCATTGCTGGAGAAAATGGCATAATTGACTTTAGTATCGAATTTTTGTTCAAAATCCTTGATAACATCCATGTTAAAATTATCAGCCCAGCTGTAGATGTTTAGAACTCTTTCTTCTTTTCCACCATTAGATGAACATCCAGTCAGGGCAAGTACAGTAGTCATAACGATTGGCACAATGGCCTTAAGTAAACGCATAGCATATCCTCCTCCTGAGAGATAAAATTTTTATTCTTGAGTGGTTTTATTTCCGGTACCTTTAAAAGCAAGTGATTCTGCAAGGACAATTAATACCACAATCACAAGAATCATTATTGTGGATAGAGCATTTAACTCTGGAGAGACACCACGTTTGACCATACCATATATATATAATGGCAACGTAGTAGAATCCGGTCCTGCTACAAAGAAGCTGATTACGAAATCATCCAGCGACATCGTAAACGTCATTAAAGCAGCTGCAATCAGTCCTGGGGAAATAATTGGCAAAGTAACATAGCGGAACGTATTAAACGCGGAGGCACCCAAATCTTGGGCTGCTTCCTCCAGTTCCTGCCCCATACCAGCTAAACGAGCAGTAATGATGACCACCGCAAACGACAAGCTAAATGTGATATGAGCAATAATAATCGTTAGTTTACCCAGTGGCATATACAATTGGCTAAACATGACGAGTAAGGATAATCCCATTAGAATATCGGGAATTAAGATTGGTAAATAAATTAACCCATTGAATGCTTGTTTAAAGCGAAATTTGTAACGATGGAGGGCCAAAGACAGAAAAGCTGCCAGAATGGTAGTAACCACCGTTGTAATTACGGCAATAATCAAGCTGTTCATCAATGCATCTAGCACACGATCGTTTTCAAACAGCGACGTGTACCACTTTAAGGTGAATCCTGACCAAGTGGCATTGATCCTCGAATCATTAAAAGAATAGAGGATGAGTACGGCGATCGGTAAATATAAAAACGCGATAATCGCCAAGGAGTAGGCAAACAGGAGATTTTTACGCATTTTCATAGCCTCATCCTCTCCCTTCTTGTTTCTCTTGCATTTTGGTTGCGCGATAGTATAAATAAATCATAATGATCGAGAAGAGCACAATCACCATGGATAATGCCGAACCAAATGGCCAATCACGTGCAGACAAGAATTGGTTTTGAATAACATTACCAAATAGTGAAGACTTGGCCCCACCCATTACATCTGGAACGACGAACATACCCAAGGAAGAAACGAATACTAATATACAGCCGCTTACAACCCCCGGCATAGTTAGAGGCAGGGTAATGTGCCAAAATGTTTTGGCTGGTGTAGCTCCTAAATCATAGGCAGCCTCCAGCTTTTTACGATCTAGCTGTTCCAAAGAGACATAGATCGGCAAAATAATAAACGGCAACAACGCATAGACCATCCCGAGCAAAACAGCCCCTGGTGTATACAAGAGCGTGAGCGGTTGGTCGATAAGGCCAAGCGATTGTAAAACAGTATTTACCAGACCTTGTGTACGTAAGATGATGACCCAAGCATAAGAGCGAACCAGAAAATTAATCCAAAATGGAATCATCACTAATAAGAGCCACATGTTCTGCCACTTACGATCTAGTCGCGTAATCATATAGGCTAAGGGATAACCTAACAGTAGACAAATGAAGGTCGTTCCCAAGGATACTAGTAAGGTTTCGATAAAAATTTGTACATATAGCGATTCAAAGAATCTAGCATAGTTAGCTAGTGTAAATTCGTAGACGATTTGTCCGTATACTCCCCGCTTAAGAAAGGAGAGTATAACTACAAAAAGCATTGGAACTAAAAAGAAGATCGTTAACCAGAGGAATCCTGGGAGAGCGAGTAGCTTTCCTTTATTTTTCAACGCAGAATCACCTCATCTTCTTCCGCCCAGAATACACCAACTCTCTCGCCTTTGTACCAAGAGCCTTTTTCGTAAAGATGTGCAGTAATAACGATGTCGTCCTCGGCGCGGACAAACACTTTAAAGATATTACCTAAGAAAATAATATCTTCAATGATGCCTTGGCTCTTATGTTGAGCTACTTCTTCATGTTCTTTATATAAACGAATCTTTTCAGGACGAACGCCTAAAAGACCTGCTTTTGTATTCATGATATTGTTCTCACCAATAAAGGTTGCAACGAACAAACTGTTTGGCTTGTAATAAATCTCTTCTGGTGTACCCAATTGCTCAATTCGACCTTGGTTCACAACCGCGATTCGGTCTGACATAGACATAGCTTCATCTTGATCATGCGTCACATAGATAAAGGTAATGCCCAAATTGCGCTGGATATTTTTTAATTCAACCTGAAGGTTTTTACGTAGTTGGTAGTCTAGAGCACCAAGTGGCTCGTCCAATAATAATACCCTTGGATTATTAATGATCGCACGGGCAATTGCAACACGTTGCTGTTGTCCACCAGATAGCTGTTTTGGTTTACGTTTCTGATATTCGGTCAGTTGTGTAAAGTGCAACACTTCTTCCAAACGAGTCTTTTGTTCGGCTTGTGGCACATTTTTCATCTTTAAACCAAAAAGAATGTTTTCAGCAACGGTCATGTGTGGGAACAGAGCATAATGTTGAAATACCATGTTCATATCTCGTTGGTAAGGAGGAATTTTTGTTACATCCTTTCCATCAAGGTAGATATGTCCTGAGGTAGGCTCTTCAAACCCAGAAATCATGCGCATCAGCGTCGTTTTTCCGCATCCGCTGGGACCGAGCAAAGTGATGAATTCACCTTCCTGGATTGACAGTGAAAATGCGGGAATGACCACGTGATCATTAAAGCTTTTTTCCACTGAATCCAAGTGTATGATCGTTTTCATTTATCATTTCCCATCTCTATATAAATTTAGTAGTTCTCACCCATTTTTCTCTAAAAAAACGCTAAATATTAAGATATATCATTGAGCCAATAAATTCAATGAAATCACAAATAAAAAAGCAAGAAAAAATCTCCATCAACTAGCGACGGAGACATGTTCATCGTAAGCGTGCAAGTAGCCTCGTAACAGTTATAAGAGCAATATGTATTCTAGATAGATTGTCTGTCAGACACAATTCATTTATGAATGGCAAAAACTATCACACGAGGATTGTAACGTGAAAGACAATCGTTTGTCGAGTTCTAGAGCTAAATATCCACAAAATAATCTACATTTGAATGATGACTTTTATGGAGATGATTTATGCTTCAAATACATTACATGTGCTTACGTAGTTTTAGGTAGCGCGTCGTTGTGCTTGCAAAATCTCACCTTGTGTAGGCTGTAGTAACATGCGACCATTTCCCACAGGGATACACATTGGTGTACCGTACAGAGGATCGGAAATAATTTTTGATTGCATACGGAAAACATGTTCAACCATTCTTTCCGTCAGCACTGTTTCAGGACTACCTTGAGCATAAATTTGTTTATTTTGAACAGCAATTAAATGATGCGCATACCGACATGCTAAATTAAGATCATGTAGCACCATGACAATTGTAGATGCACGTGTCTGATTTAATTCAAATAAAATATCAAGCACTTCAATTTGGTGGGTCATGTCTAGATAGGTTGTGGGCTCATCAAGCAAAATAATATCTGTATCTTGAGCCAGTGTAAGAGCGATCCAAGCACGTTGGCGTTGTCCACCGGAAAGCGAATCAATTGGACGGTGAGCTAGCTCTGTTAATTGTGTTACTTCTAGAGCAAAGGCGACTTTTTCTTCGTCCTCAGCAGTCCATTGTTTGAGCCAGTTTTGGTGTGGGTAACGCCCTTGTTTAACTAATTGCAAGACAGTTAATCCTTCAGGGGCAATCGGACCCTGTGGAAGAATAGCCATTTGCTTGGCGATCTCTTTTGTTGTTTGTTCTGCAATAGCTTTGCCATTTAATAATATATGTCCTGTTGATGGTTTTAATAATCGAGCCAAGGAACGAAGAAGAGTGGACTTCCCACACCCGTTGCTTCCAATTAAAACAGTAATTTCACCCTTAGGAATACAGAGACCAAGATTTTCAATTATAATCGAATCCCCGTATTGCAGGGTTAGCCCTTTCGTTTCTAGAGCAGACATTGCATCTCATCTCCTTACTTATTACGATTTTTAACCAATAGAAATATGAAGAACGGCGCTCCAATGAGGGAGGTGAAAATTCCTACAGGTAGATCAAGTGGTGCAAAGACAGTGCGAGCCAAGAGATCAGAGACTAAGACGATTACGGCACCCAGCAGTGCCGATGTAGGCAATAAAGCTCCAAAAACGGGACCTACTACCTTTTTTGCAATATGAGGGGCTAATAGTCCAACAAAGCTGATTGCCCCACCGATGGCCACAGCAGCTCCGGCTAATGCTACGGAAAAGGACAATAGGATGAGACGATGTTTTTCAACAGCGGAACCAGCTCCTTGGGCCACATCATCCCCTAATTGTAGCAGGTTAACACTACGACCATATATGAAGGCGAGTAACATAAAGCAAGCAATCCAAGGAGCTAGCATGGATACGGTATCCCATGAGGTTCCATAGACACTGCCCGTTAACCAAATTTTAGCCTTTGGCGTTAAATAAAGTGGGCTAGCAACAGTTATTAAGGTGGTAAGAGCGGTTAAAATCTCTTTTACACCGACTCCTATCAAGACGAGTCGTACAGGGGTTACCCCTTTTTTCCAAGCTAATACATAGATTAGTAAGCCTGCAATACCGGCTCCTAGAATCGCAAACAGAGGAAGCCAGAAAATACTAGCTGTCTCAAACAAAACAATGAAGACGACTGCCGCAACACTAGCCCCACTGGTGATACCAATGATATCGGGGGAAGCGAGTGGATTGCGAATGATGCTTTGAAGGATTGCCCCTGATACACCAAGCCCCATTCCAACTAGCATTCCTGTCAAAAGACGGGGCATGCGAAATTTCATGACAATTAGATTTTCTTGGCCACTACCTAGTCCAAAAAAGACTTTTATAACATTCCATGGAGAAATGGGATATTCGCCCACTCCGACGCTACATACCATTGCCATAAACGTTAGGAACAGAATAGTAAGAACGATCCAAAGCACACGTCTTTCCATTAAATAGGAAATATTCGGTTTTTTAAGACGAAATACAAGTGATTTCCTCATGAACGAAGCATCCCCTTTCGAATGACATAGATGAAGAAGGGAGCTCCAAATAAGGCGGTCATTACACCGATTGGTAATTCCTGAGGCATCGCTATGGCTCTGGCTAATATATCAGAGATGACAAGTAAAATTCCTCCAAATAACCCGCTGTACAATATTGTCCACTTCATATCATTTCCAGTAAGATAACGTGCTAAATGGGGAGTAAACAGACCAACAAAGCCTATTGGTCCGGCCACAGCCACCGAACAGCCGGATAAAATAATCACGACTACACCCATTCCGATCTTTAACAAAAGCGTTTGTTGTCCCAAGCCTTTTGCTACATCTTCTCCCAACATGAACGTATTAATTGCTGGGGCTAACAATAGCGCTAAAACCCAAGCGGCGATCATGAAAGGTAACACTTCAATTAGATAGGAGAGCTTGCGATCAGCTACAGAGCCTGCTAACCAAAATAATACTTCCTCTAAGGCTTGTTCATTTGTCACTAAAATACCATTAGTGAAGGAAGAGAAAAGAGCGGTTAATGCGGCACCTGCCAGTGTCATTTTTAAGGGGGTCATTCCATCACGACCAATAGAGCCTAAGATATAAACGGAAATCCCACCTAGCAAGGCTCCTGTAAAACCAGCCCAGGTTAAGGCTTGCATAGAGTTCGCTCCTAAGAAACCAACAGAACAAACAATAGCAAATGAGGCGGCTCCATTAATCCCAAAGATGCCTACGTCCCCAATTGGATTACGTGTCAAGGCTTGCAGAATCGAACCTGCTATACCTAAATTAATCCCTATGGCTGCTGCAATAATACTACGAGGAACCCTTGTTTCCAGAATGACAATGTGCTCATTGCTTTCGTTAAAATTTGTATAAGCTTCTATCAGGGTGTGTATATCAGTATTAATAACACCATAAACAACACTGACCAGCATACAAGCTAGTAATACTAACAATCCGAGTAGCAGACCTGTTGATTTGGCAAAAGGTCGTTCTAAGATGCTCTTTCTCATTACAGTGTTCTCCTATTTTTTTGCATTCTGTCAGTATGATGTGACAGGTGATCAACATAATCTTTTTTGCGAAAGTTCAAATATGTTCTAAGGAAATGTTTTCCCTTGTTGACACATCGAAGTCTGGCATATACGATTATATCCGACATTGATAATCGTTATCAAGAGTTCTGGGGGGAACAACAAATGAAAATTTTAGAAATAGTGCACCAATCACGTTTCATGAAGATTGCTGCGCCAGTTTTGCTACTAATGATGCTTGTCGTAGGGTGCGGTCAACAACCAAACGCTACAACAGAAGCCAAGCCAAGTGAAGCAAAACAAGAGGGCACAGCTTATAAGGTGAAACATGCAATGGGAGAAACTAAATTAAATGGAACGCCTCAACGTGTGGTAGTTTTGACTCGTGAAGGGACAGAAGCTGTTCTGGAGCTAGGTGTTAAGCCAGTTGGCGCCGTGCAATCTTGGGATAAAAAGGACCAACCCTTCTACGATCATATCAAAGCAGATATGGAGGGTGTAAAAGAAGTTGGTGATGAGCTACAGCCCAATATCGAGGCAATCGCGGCTCTACAACCCGATCTCATTCTTGGCGTAAAAATGCGTCATGAAAAGATTTATGATCAACTAAGTGCCGTTGCTCCAACTGTCTTAGCAGAAACATTGCGCGGTGAATGGAAAAACAACTTTAAATTGTATGCGGAAGCTTTAAATAAGAAAGCAGAAGGCGATAAAGTAGTTGCCGATTTTGATAAAAAAGTAGCTGACTTACGTACAAAGGCTGGGGATAAATTAAAAACAGAAGTATCCTTGGTACGTTTTATGCCTGGTAAAACTCGCATTTACTATAGTCAAACCTTTGCAGGAATGTTACTGAATGAAGTAGGTTTTGCTCGACCAAAAGCACAGCAAAAAGATGATTTTGCAGCTGAAATTACCAAAGAGCGGATGCCTGAATTAGATGGCGACATCTTGTTCTACTATACGTACAATAAAGGTGTAAATGACGATAGTGGTAGCAAGCTAGAACAAGATTGGTTAAACGATCCATTATGGAAGAACCTCAGTGTATCCAAGAAAAACAAAGTGTTTAAAGTAGACGATGTCATCTGGAATATAGCAGGCGGTGTACGTGCAGCCAATCTGCTTTTAGATGAATTTGATAAGTATTTGGTAGAGGGAAAACAATAACGTATTGGTAAAAGATAGAGGACTGATCTAGTAGCCTTGAAGGGCTTATGATCAGTCCTTTTTTTAGAGTTGGCAGGTTGGGCAATAGAACACCTTACGGGAAGCCAACCGAGTCATGACGATAGGTGTCTGGCAACGTAAACAAGGCTCTTGGGGGCGGTCATAGACCAAGCAATGATGATTGTACCCTCCTGTAAGGCGATCATCCTTATAAAAACGTTGCTCCATATAACCCCCTAGCTGTAAAGCGCGTGTCAATACTTCATGAAATGCTTGAAATAATGCTTGGATATCTGCTGTCGATAATTCCTGACAATTTTTAAGAGGTAGCTGCCTTGCTTGAAAACATATTTCATCAGAGTAACAATTTCCAATGCCAGCAATGACATGTTGATCCGTGAGAGCTTTTTTTAACACGGTTCGTTTCTTTTGCAACAGCTTGGCTAGAGCATTGGCTGTAAATAATGGCATCAGTGGCTCTGGGCCAATTGGAGCAAGCTGCTGTGATATGTCCTCCTCGTCCGTGTATATATGTAAATAGCCAAGCCGTAACCCATGGAAAAACAGTTTGTTTTGATCAAAGGTGAGGGTAACTTGAGCTGTCCGATCCAATTTGTCGGAATCGGTACCCCAGTACATAAATCCAGATAACATGAGGTGGAGCAAAAGAACCTGATTGTTATTTAGATGAAATAATAGATGCTTGCCCCGACGCTGTACAGTTGTGATGGTTTGATTTAGCAGTGCTTGTTGAAAGGTAGTGACAGGGCAATTGATGGTTCTCTCTCTCGTTACCTCAACATGTCGAATCGGTTTATTTAGGATATAGCGATTTAACATGCTTCTATAATGCTCCATCTCTGGAAGTTCTGGCATAGAAGTATCCTCCTTTTACAAGAGTGGCAATACAAGGATTTGTAACTCTGTTTACCTTCTCCTTATCGTGAAGCCTTCATCAGTAATAGTCTGTTTCAATTTCATGAGAAAAATGAGGAAGAAGTGGAGAACCTTTCGTTTTTCGGGGGAAAATATACTATAATGAGACGAGTTGATTTCAAAAATATCGAGTTCGTGAATAGATGCATAAAGACAGGAGAATAAACATGAAACATCAAGTAGATTTAATCGCGACCGCTGCATTTGGCTTAGAAGCAGTAGTAGCAGAGGAAGTACGTGGGATGGGATATGAGAATGTGCAGGTAGAGAACGGAAAGGTAATGTTCCGTGCTGATATCTCAGATATTCCGCGTACAAATTTATGGCTACGTACGGCAGATCGCATTCGATTGAAAATTGGAGAATTTAAAGCAACCAGCTTTGATGAGTTATTTGAAAAGACAAAGGCGTTACCTTGGTCTGATTTTATTCCAGAGAACGGTCACTTTCCTGTTGAGGGAAAATCAGTAAAGTCGGAGCTGTTTAGTGTATCTGACTGTCAGGCAATCGTAAAGAAGGCAGTTGTGGAAAGCCTAAAGAGAACCTACAATACTAGTTGGTTTAACGAAGAAGGTCCTACTTTTAAAATTGAAGTGGCATTATTAAAGGATATTGCGACATTGACCATTGATACAAGTGGGGCAGGCTTGCATAAACGTGGCTATCGTGATTGGATCGGAACAGCCCCTATCAAGGAAACGATGGCTGCTTCGTTAATTATCCTTTCACGTTGGAAGCCAGACCGTATTCTGATTGATCCGTTCTGTGGTTCTGGTACGATTCCTATTGAAGCCGCTATGATTGGCAGAAATATCGCTCCTGGTATGAACAGAGAATTCGTATCGGAGAACTGGCCGATTATTCCGCGTACAGCATGGCGTGATGCGCGTGCGGAAACTCACGATTTGGCTCAATATGATCGACCGCTTGAAATTATCGGAACCGATTATGATGAAGAGGTTATTAAAATAGCGAGACGAAATGCAGAAGAAGCCGGGGTAGATGACACAATCCACTTCCAACGGATGGATATGAGAGATTTAAGCTCCAAAAAGAAATACGGATATCTGATTTGCAATCCGCCGTATGGAGAGCGTCTAAGTGACTATCGCACGGTAGAAAGATTGTATCGTGACATGGGGCAGGTATTTAGTAAATTAGATACATGGTCTTCTTACGTGATTACCTCTGATGAAAATTTTGAGTCATATTTTGGCAAGAAAGCTAGCAAAAAACGCAAATTATTTAATGGAAACATGCGTGTCGATTACTATCAATTCTTTGGACCGCGTCCACCGCGTCCACGGACTAATTCTGGGGATGTAACAGATCAAGAGAGATAAACGTCATATACAGGGTCGAATACCAAAGATTAGGATCGACTCAGGGAAGGAGAGAGGTTGTTTTTTATGTGGAAAAACGGTTTTACTCATAGGCTTATGAGTGTGGCTACAGCTACTGCATTGTTGTTTACCTCAGGTATCATGCCAACCCAAGCTTTTGCGGCAAAAGAGGGGGATGCTTCTATTCCGGTATCTTCTTCTGCTTATTTAGGAAATGGTGAGTTCGTAGATACGAAAGGTCACTATGCAGAAAAAGCAATTAAACATCTTGCCAGCATGCAAGTCATTAATGGAGTGACGGCTACTGAGTTTAGGCCAAATGCTCAAATATCTCGCCAAGATTTTATTGTGCTGTTATCTCGTGCATTAGGGCTGTTGCCAAGCGAGCATGCAGAAAGTACATTCTCTGATCTCTCAAAAGATAGTGTGTATCAAGCATATGCCTCTACATTAGCTGATAATGGCATTATTAAAGGTAAAGCTGATGGTAGTATGGGAGGGAAAGACCCTCTTACCCGTCAGGAGCTAGCCGTAATGTTAGAGAGAGTTAATCAGCATCTGTCATTTGGAACGACCGAGAAAAAAGCTGATCCTGCTACTTTTTTAGATGAACAAAAAATAGCTAGCTTTGCTCAAAAGGCTAGTTATGAAGCAGTACGTCAAGGCTGGCTAACAGCTTATAAAGGAGCATTTCAGCCTGATAAAATGTTAACGCGTGGCGATGCTGTTGTAGTAGTGGAGCGCCTAGTAGAGCTTCGGAAAAAACAAGCTGACGTAAAAGGCTTTACTGTTAATCAATCCAGCATCAAGATCATGACTGGTATGTCTGAACAGATCAGGGTCAAACCTGAGGGAGATCAGCCATTACCATTTACGCCAATCTTTGCTTTTGACGATAAAGCACTAGGTCATATTTCTGCGGACGGTACTTTTGTAGCGGGTGCAGTAGCAGGTAAAGGAGTTATAACAGTAACGGTTGGATATCAAAGTATCCAAATACCTGTAGAGGTAACAACTCATGGTGTAGTAGAGGATGAGAAAAAGGCGGAGGATCAAGCAAAAACAGATGAAGCCAAGACAAATGGTGCTGAGTCTAACGCTGATGAACCGAAGCAGGCTGAGAATAAGAAACAAACCGTTGATCAAAACTCAACAACTGATCAAAACTCTTCCGAACAAAAGCAGCCAAGTCAGTCTGTAGTATCTGCAACAGAAACTGCCAGTAGCAAAGCAACTAAGGAAGAAAAACAGGAATCAAAAGAGGAAGAGCTGGTAGAAGGTTGGATCAATTATGCTCGAAACGGCCATGTAACCGTAACATCACTCGATCCTGCTGATCCTTTGTTTAATGAGTCAGAGAAAAAATATCCTGGTCCCGCTGGTGGATTAACCGATCCAGCAGATGTATGGACTGGTTATCTTCGCCAAATGGGACGTGAAGTAACGCTTGATTTGAATAAGGTACATACGCTAGATATGGTAGAGCTTACCTTCAGACAAGAGAAAACAAGCGGAATAACACTGCCTTCCGAGCTGGAGGTTGAAGTATCAAGAGACGGTAAAATTTGGGGGTATGCTGGTAAAGCTACTCACGCTGTTTCCCCCGGTGAATTAAACAAGCTTGATCGAACCTTACGTATTAGCTTACCAGAATTGGATGCGCAATATGTTCGACTACGTTTCCCTGTAAAAGTGTTCACATTTGCTAAACAACTGAAGGTATATGGACACGAGGCAGAGCCCGAACAAGCCAAGCTAATCTCCTTTCCTTTAAGTAAAACCAGCACTCCTTTAGAAGATAATAAGGCAGATGACCGGGTAAAGGATATGCTACTGGTATACCATGGGGCATATGCAGATCGTGGTAGTTGGACGAAAGATGACTTTTTACCAATGGCAGGCTATATTGAGCCAGATGGTACGATCCCTGATCAAATGTTTGATACCATGTTGTTTCTTCCATTCCCGAACATGGCCGAAACAAAGGCAGCATGGGAGAATTATATGGACAATCTGTTTGAACCAGGTCGTCAATTGGATGCCTTAAATTCGGCTATGCTAGAAATAAATAAACGACGTAATTCTCTTGTATTAAATACTAAGAAGGAAAAGGTGGTACTAACGTTGCCTTATCCTTCTCCAAAAGTGAGCGATTGGGGTAAGCTAGAGGAAAATGGACCATCCTTATCCTTTGACCCTGCTAAGGTAGGGGAAGAGCAAGCCTATAAAAACCGTTTAGCAGCCGTTACATGGTACAAGGATAAGCTAATTAATCGTTGGTACCAATCAGAATATAAGTATTTAAAGCTAGAGGGAATCTACTGGTTCCAAGAGCTTGTAGATGATGCGGCACCGAAGGAACGCGAGCTGATTCGCAATACTGCCGATATGGTTCATTATCATGGATTCCGGTTCTATTGGATTCCCTATTATGGCGCTCCTGGTTTAGAGGAATGGAAAGATCTTGGATTCGATTACGCTTTCCTTCAACCTAACTATTATCAGGCAAATGAAGTGCCAATAGAACGGGTTCAGCTCACCTTAGATGTAGCTAATAAGTATGGAATGGGTGTAGAGATAGAGGGAGACGAAAAATTCTTACGCGATATGCGTCTCTATCGTACCTACTACAATCAACTAATTGCCGGTCATAAAATCGGAATTGATAAGGACAAAATCCATGCGTATTATTTTGGTTCAAAAAATCTATTGATGGCTTACCAAAGTAAAGAGCAACAAGCCAGAAAGATTTATGATGATACGTACAAGTGGATGAAGGGCAAGTTTGATATGAAAGAGTTCCTTGTCCCTGAGGTAGTGCCAACTCCAGCTACTAAGCCAGAGGATCAGAAAGCCGAAACAGAGAAACCAGTCGATGATAAAAAATCGGCAAATAACGAAAAGGTTGAAACGAAAGAATAACGACATGTGTTGAAATGTAGAACGATGACAGGCCCCTGCCGCTCACTAAGGATGAGAAGCAGGGGCCTAATTTTTTGATGTAGGTTCTATGACAAAGCTTTTAAGCTTGGACGGAATTTTTACGGGCCATGATGGTGAACATCTTTTGATAGCATAGGATACTTAGAACTGCTACACCAAAAATGATCCCGAAAATGATTAGTGGACCAAACCAATTAGATAAGGTAACGAGTAACGGTGCCAAGATGCGTCCAATTGTAAATTGAAGCGTGGAGGCACCCATATACTGCCCGCGTTGATGTTCAGGGGCTAGTTTACTAACGAAGCCTAGTGCAATTGGGGTGCGGATCAATTCTCCAATTGTAAGAACTGCCATACAGAAGAATAGGAACCAGATATTCTCACTAAAAGCCATCATGAAAAAGCCCATCCCACCTAGAAACGATGCAATCACAAATGCTTTTTGATCGCTCCATGCACTAATCCAGCGAGTCATCGCTGCTGTTAGAGTTACTACCATGAATCCATTCAAAGCCATCATCCAACCAAAAAAGGACGTTCCACCTAGAGAGAAGGTCCAATCTCCCCACCATAATAAAGGTTGATTCAATACATGTTCCTTTATATAGATAGCCATGTAAAGATCCATCTGAGAAAAAGCGATAAACACAAAAATACCAGCTAACAAGTAAAGAGAAAAAACCTTGTCACTAAAAATAACTTGAAAGGATTGTAATTCTTTTTTCCAACTGGGTGTTGGATCAACTAAATCTGAGTTAGTCTGAGGTGCCATTGGTCTAGTCTCTTTTAAAACGAAAAAGTAGACGGCAAATAGGATAGTAGTCACGAACATACAGGCTAGCATAAGTTCATCACGGTAATTTACAAAGAAAAAGGCACCAAGCAAAGGGCCGATAACAACCCCTAAATTCATGGCTGTGTAGAACATCGCAAACACAAAGTTTCGGTCCTCTTCGCTGGTCAAATCTGCGATCATAGCCTCACTAGCTGGTTGATACAGAGAGGCACTCAGATTCAATCCGACAAAAGCAAGGTACATCATCCAAGGTGAAGAGGATAGAAAAAATAGGAGGAACATGAGGGCCTCAAATGCTACAGAAATTAGCATGACGGGACGACGCCCCATTTTATCAGAAATACGACCACCAACTAAGCTTATGACAACACTAAGTAACGGGGGAATGATTAATAATACCCCAGCTGTACCCTTACCAAAAGTTTCACTAAAAAACAGAGCCATGAAGGGTAGGAACATCCATAAAAAGATAGAAAATAAGGTCTCTCCAATTAGACGAACCTTTAAGTTTAAATCCCAAGATAGCCAACTCATGAGTTGCACCTCCAACGTGTTTTCTGAGTTATATGTAAGTTGGCTTTCCTCTTTCCCGTTTGAAATACAAAGTGGTTTATGGGCCTGTTAGGGTGTTACTGCTTTAATAAAAAAAAGCGACTATATGCTGAAAAACTTGCTTAACATACAAGTTTATCGCATAAATGCCGCTTCTTTTGTAAGAAACGGGGCCGATAACCGTATAATCCAATCAGTAAAGAAGAAAGCCGATCTAAATAAGCATGCCAAAAAGAATTGATATCCTTTTGACTTTGCTACATGTAGATTAGATAGCTACAACTTCTTTACTGATGAATTTCATTGGTTACATGCCCCTTTATTTTTGGTATTTTTAGATAAATGAAATTCTATCAGGTTTTATATAGATGTGCAAGACAGTCTTTTAGAGATTTATTTGATAAATAACCCATGACATATATACCGTTAGACTGGACCAAAGGAGATACGGAATGAGTAACAGTGCTGCCCAGCGTGAGTATTTTCCTGTGTACAATAGCAATAGCAGGGTCGATATTGCGGTAGCCAGACAATCATAAAAGGCTAACGATAAGTCCTTTTGAATAGACAGGAAAAAGGTATAAGCTTGATTGAGCACGTAGTTAATCGCAAATAACAGATACCAAGAGTGGTTTAGGTTATCTAATCCAACGGTTTTTTGTAATACAACGACTGTGAGAGCAATCAGTGCGTATAATATAAACCATATGATATCAATCACTTTACTTGGGGGAGTCCACTCAGGCTCTGCAAGGGTGTTATACCAGATTTGGTCACTTGGAAAAAGAATACCTGACGACGAAAAAAGAGCTACTATTACTAGGAATAATACTATGGAGGATAATATGCTTGGTTTTTTCTGTGTCATGTATAACTACCTCCTTTTCTTATAAGCTAGTACTTAGTTTATTATTGATTCTGTCCTCCATGCTTATTATTTCTGATCCTCAGACGAATAGCATAGGTAAACAAGAATCTTTTGATAAAATATTTTTAATCAAGAGCACAAAGAGATAAGAAATCTATGCTACAATTTGTAATAAATCCCATTGAGAACGGAATGGAGGAGTTTCATCGTGCAAGATCCACGTTTTAAAAAATTGGCCTATAATTTGTTGCACTATTCTGTTGGTTTGAAGGAAAAGGAAGTTTTAAATATTGAAGTGCGCGGAAACGGGCATGAATTGGCTAGAGAGTTGGTAAAAGAGGCATATGCCATCGGAGCCTATCCTTATGTGGAGATAATTGACACACGAATTCAGCGGGAACTAATGATGAATGCTAGTGCCGAGCGAGCAGAATATCTAAAGAAATGGTCTGAAGGACGTATAAAAGATCAACATGCAAACATCATTATTAACGGGGTTGATAATGATAGTGAGATGTCTGATGTACCAAATGATAAGCGTCAGGAGCACTTTAAGGTACTAAAAGCACTCAGTGATTACATGATAGCTAACGTCCGATGGGTTCTACTCAATTATCCAACCGCTTCCATGGCCCAAAATGCGAGTATGTCGACTGAAGCATTCGAAGATTTCTTCTTTGATGTATGTATAACAGATTACCGGAAGATGCGAAATGCATTCTTGCCCCTACAACAACTGATGAATGAGACGGATACAGTAAGATTAGTGGGACCGGGAACCGATCTGACCTTCTCCATTAAAGGAATTCCAAACGTGATTTGTGCCGGAGAAAATAATATTCCAGATGGAGAGATCTTCACGGCACCTGTGCGTGATTCTGTGAACGGTGTACTTACTCACAATGCTACAACACAATACATGGGGACTAAATTCGAGAATATTAGCTTACGCTTTGAAAACGGAAAAATTGTGGAGGCAACCTCCAACAATACAGAGAAACTAAATGAGATTCTTGATACTGATGAAGGAGCCCGCTATATTGGAGAATTTGCCATTGGTGTAAATCCGTATGTGCTACATCCGATGAATGATATTTTATTCGACGAAAAAATCGCAGGTAGCTTCCACTTTACACCAGGCCAGGCTTATGAAGATGCTGATAATGGAAACCGAAGCATCGTGCACTGGGATATGGTAACAATTCAACGCCCAGAATATGGTGGTGGTGAAATTTGGTTTGATGATGTGTTGATCCGTAAAGATGGACTATTTGTGCTGGATACATTAAAAGGTCTTAATCCAGATGCTTTAAAATCCTAAACGCTATGTAGAATAAACAGATTGATATGGACAAAATGTCAAGGATAGAGCATGCAATAAAAAGTCTGGTGATTCCAGGCTTTTTTTATTGAGACGATTGCTTCCATAGCTCCATTAGGGTTCATAATAAATATTGCCTGATAAAATCAGCTCTACTCGTTTCTAAGTGGCATCCGCCCTCGCTTTTCGTTACAATGAAGCGTAGAAACTGTAGAACGGAGAAAATACTAGCTATGACAATGAAAAAATGGTTGGATCACATTGTAGTCGATCAGGAAAAAGGAATGACTGTTGAGGAGATCGTACGACAAAAAATGTCGGTCTCTGGACGCATGCTACAGCGTTTAACACGGAGTAAAGGAATACTGGTAAATCGTAAAGTCCCCTTTCTTAAAAGGCAGGTCAAGCCTGGGGATGTGATTTCTGTACGCATTTTTGATGATAAACGCGAGCAGGAAGCGCTAGTTATGTTACCGCCAGCACCATTTGAAATCCAGCTGGAAGTTTTGCATGAGGACGAGTATTTTATTGTCGTTAATAAACCAACAGGTATGACTACGCACCCCATTCGTGAGGATCAGCATGATACTTTATTGAACCAACTGGTACTATACTGGCATAAGCAAGGTAAGTCTATCATGCCCCACACAGTCCATCGTTTAGATCGCGAGACTTCTGGTACTATTTTGATCGCGAAGAGTAGCTATGCCCATCAGTTAGCAGATAAGCTTATAAGGGAGGGAAGTGTAGAGCGTAATTACATTGCCCTAGTAACCGGTCGTATGCAACATGAAGCAGGAACAATAGCCGAACCGATCAAGCGAGACCCCATGCATAAAGTAAAGCGTCAGGTACATCCAAAAGGTGAAGAAGCGGTTACTCACTATAAGGTTTTGGCTACAAATGATGAAGTTAGCTTAGTCGATATTACATTAGACACTGGACGAACGCACCAAATTCGCGTGCATTTTGAATACATGGGCCATCCTTTGGTTGGTGATACCTTATACCGGGGTGCTCGAATGGGCTTTTCCAATCAGGCGTTGCATGCCTATCAGCTTTGTTTTACGCATCCAGTGACAGAAGAGCTACTTCAAATCCAAGCACCTATGCCATCAAAGATGAAGCACTTTGTGGAAGACAAGTTTTCTCTCCCAAATTATATGCTATAAAAATAGATGCATGTGAAAAATAAATACTTATGGGGAAGGGTGGAGGTGTAGAGCATGGTAGTACAGAAGCTATTAGATGAGGAAAAGGTTTTTAAAGATCCCGTTCATCGATATGTACATGTCAGGGAGAAAGTGATTTGGGATCTAATTGATTCACCTGAATTTCAACGACTAAGGCGTATCAGACAGCTTGGAACGAGTTATTTTACCTTCCATGGTGGCGAACATAGCCGATTCAATCACTCGTTGGGCGTCTATGAAATTATGAGACGCATCCTAGAGACCTTCGAGGGTCGAGTTAAGCTTCCTTATGAAGAAAAGCTCCTGTGTCTTTGTGCGGCTTTGCTACATGATGTTGGACATGGTCCTTTTTCACACTCCTTTGAAAAAGTATTTCGCTTTGATCATGAGGAATGGACGAGAAAAATCATTATGGGCAGGACGGGCATTAATCAAATTTTACGTACGGTTAGCGATTCGTTTCCTAAAAAGGTTGCGGAGGTTATCGCGAAAACGTATGAGAATAAACTGATTGTTTCTCTTATTTCTAGCCAGATAGATGCAGATCGAATGGATTATTTATTGCGAGATGCTTACTATACCGGAGTCAATTACGGTAATTTTGACATAGAGCGTATTCTGCGTGTGATGAGGCCCTCTGAGGATGGAGTAGTGATTAAAGCGAGTGGGATGCACGCGGTAGAAGACTACATCATGTCACGCTATCAAATGTACTGGCAAGTGTATTTTCACCCGGTGACGCGGAGTGCAGAAGTTGTTCTACATAAAATTTTTAAGCGTGTGAAGGAATTGTTTCATCGTGATTACCGTTTTCAACTAGAACCGACACATTTCCTACCATTTTTCTGTGATCGTATCCAATTGAAGGACTATCTGATGTTGGATGAATCCATTGTTTATTTCTATATGCATCAGTGGAGAAATGAGCCAGATGCAATTTTATCTGATTTGTGTTCACGTTTTTTAGACAGGAATCTCTTGCAATACGTCGAATATAATCCTAGAAATTTCCGAACGGAGTATGAGATCAGGGAATTGTTTCAAGAAGCGGGAATTGATCCCGACTATTATGTAGAAGTTGATTCTACATCCGATTTGCCCTATGATTATTATCGCCCTGGAAAAGAACAAGAACGGATTTCTATCATGTTGGTCAAACCAAACGGTGAGCAAGCGGAATTATCAACGATGTCAGAGATTGTAGAAGCGGTTTGCGGGAAGCGGAGATTTGATTATAAGCTTTATTATCCTGCTGATCTGATAGAATCGCTGCCTGCTGAGCTTGCCCAAAAGATTAAAGAACGACTAGGAGTAGTGATGTCGGATGCATAGAGGGCACGCCAAAATAATGCGGCTAGTGGAGGTCCTTGGTGAAGTAACAGGAAGAAAGAAACTGCAAAAAATGGTGTATATCTCTAAAAAAATGCAGGTGGATTTTGAGGAAAGATTTGAGTTTCATATGTTCGGGCCTTATTCCGAAGAACTGACATTGCGCGTAGATGAATTGTGTAGCTTTGGTCTTTTGAACGAACAGCATGAAAGTAAGGGAGCGATTGAAGTATATCGTTATTCCTTGAACGAATTGGGAAAAGAATTTTTGCACTATCATGATGTAGACCTAGGGATGGGAGAGCGTCTCATTAAACGCCTAAATGAAGAAAATTCCCGGTTTCTTGAGTTGGTTTCCACCATTCTTTATTTTGAGCACTTATCCTATGAAGAAATGCTGGTAAAAGTCTTTACATTGAAAAGCAAACAGCGCTATACAGAAGAGGAAGTACAAAAGGGACTTACTTTTCTTGACGAATGCAGACAAATTAGCTTGCAACAATAGAAGGTACATTCTTGAACCTGCTGGCTTTAAAATCTCGTTTACGCCTATGTGTGAACGAGATTTTTTTTGTCCTACATTAGTAGTACATACTGTTTCATATGAATTATGGAAGAGAGAAGGGGGAGCAAAGAGAATGATTTTGATGAAGAAAAGCAAAAGCTTTTGGAAACGATACTTTGTCATTTTATGGATGATAATTACAGCCTTATTTTCTTTTATGGGTGGAGTTTTGGGGGCTGGGGCACAGGAATTTTGGCCTTTCAAGGAGCGTACAATTACAGCTTGGAAATGGGCAGTGAATGAGAAGATCATACCAGTAGATAAGCGGGGGTTAGCAGAGGCGAAAGCTACAATAAAACAGGGGGAGTTTTTACAAATGATCGTACAGGTAGCCAAGCTATCTGGTCAGGAGGGAGAAGTACCTATCGGAGCAGAAAATCATCCGGCTGCTCCGGCTTATGCAGCAGCTAAGGCACACGGAATCATCGATTGTTCTTGTCAAATTAAGCCCGATGGTGAACTGAGCAGGGATGAAGCAGCAAAATTTATCATGATGACCGTTAATGGAATTACGAATCAGAGTACATTGAGCCTAGAAAACGCAAAGAATTGGTTTTTCAGCAACTCTATGGCAAAAGCCAAACCAGAAAATGAACAAAGCATTAGTCTTGAACAAGCCGTGGATGCACTATACCAAATGAATCAACTTCTGTTATTGCAAGGTAGATGATGAGAGGGGGGGATAGGGATGAGTTTGAATCGAAAGTCGTTGATAATACTTGCAATAACACTAAATGCCGTACTGGGAGTGGGAGTGATTCAAACCGAGACATATGCTAAGGACAAATGTAAGGATAATCAGCAAATCGGAAATAATTTCACCCAGAAACAAGTCATCAGCAGTAAGCAGTCGATTGTAAAATCTTCCGATAGGCAAAAGGATTATGCAAAGCATTGGGCAGTAAAAGAAATTAACTTATCTCTCCAAAATAAATGGCTTGGGAATTACCAAGATGGGAATTTTCGACCTGATGAACCTATCACCCAGTCCCAATTCCTGTCTGCTTTAGTTTCATTACATCGACTGAAAGAGAAACAACCTCATGCCGAAACAGCCAACTCATGGGCCAAGGAAGCCTATGAAAAGGCAGCGAAAGCAGGCTGGATGACTCCAGATATTAAAATCCATCCTGATCAAGGTATTACCAGGTATGAGGCGGCTGCTTGGATAACGAATGCCTGGGGACATAAGCAAACTGATGTTTTTCAGTACACGTATTACAATAAACTCCTTCTTTCTAGTCATAAATTTGTTGATGGATTATATGAGCCTAATGGAAGGCTCGCATCGAAAAGCATGAGATTTATACAACAAACTGCTTTAATGACAGACTCATTCACGAGAGCTGAAGCAGCACATACATTTTATTTACTATCAAGTAGAATAAACAATCTGAACGAATGTAAGAGTTGGATGAATCAAATACAAAAATCATTGGTTATGAAGAATGGAAAATTGACCGGTAGGGCTCCCGTTTTACCTGATGTGATGTATATAAAACAAGCCTCATTAATACAGAATATTGATGGGGAAATAAAGGATCTGAAAGGGGGTTTTTCAATAGAGCCTAAGGGTAAATTAGTTTTTGGTGCTACTTACAATTCTAGCACCACCGTATTGTATGAATGGAGGCTACCAAACCTTACTCCTCAAAATGTGTTAGATCTTTCGTATAATGATTCGCAATATTTGGTGAGGAATTTGGATGCTGACATATGAAAAAAGCATTAAAAGTATTTGTAACGTTTGTGATAATGCTATTTTTATTAGCAGTTGATTTTCAAACAGTGGGCGCTGGTAATCTTCCAGCACCAAATTTTAAGGGAATGCCAGAAATTATAACGATAAATAATGATTATACCCCAGGAACTAAGGAAAACGGAAAGAGTCCAAAAACTCACGATTTAGTACAGGTGAAAAGAAAACATAGTAATGATCCAAGAGATCCATTACAGCTAAGCAATGAAGACTATAGGCTACATAGGATGTATGTCTATGTTGATGGAGATTTACGAGATAAAAAAAGCATATCAAAACAAGAAGTACTCTCTCTAGTTGAGGCTAATAAAGACTCTGATAATGGATATCCGATGATCAATCTTGAATACATGCAAGCCTGGATTGAGAAATTAGGAGGGAATTGGAGATATATCAGTAAGGAAATCAGTGTTTATCAAATTAAGGCTAACAATAATCCTTCGAATATGATGGACGTTGTCTCCCTCTCCCAATTAATCGAGCTATGTGGAGGCATGGGAGGAGGACGATTTGGATTCGAACCGTATAGGAATGGTTACGCCAAATACATTGGGTTTGCCAAATACACACAGACTAGGGTGCCCATCGGAAGCATAGGTTCTTTAAACCCAAGCTATAAAGTAAATGATACGGTAAGCATCACTGGTCAAGCTGAAGCTTTTTCCGCTTATAACAGGAAAATCCTGATCGATAAATTTACTGTATACAATAAAAGTACGGGAGGGAGCTACAAAGAAGTTGTGCCAGCGGGAACGAAGGGAGGCGCTTTTTGGCAAAGCAAGCCCTTCTTCTACAAAGTAACCGAACCGGGCTTGTACGAAGTTAACCTCTATGTAAAAGATTATCAGTGGCGAAACGCAGGCCACTATCCCTACACGAAGACTTTTGTAGTTGGGGACGTTTGTGATCCAATTACCTCGAAAACCACAGCAGAACTACATATTAATAATCAAAAAATAATTCTTCCCACCAATCAGACCTATCAGATGCCGAAGGGTACAGATAGCGTCACACTGAACTTCAACAAAGTAGGAATTATACGGATTAATAATTCGGTGTATCAGACAGGAAAAACCATTATGAATATTCCAATCACTGGTGTTAAACAAATTCGGTTTACTTCAACAGACGGTAGTGAATGCTGGACTCATGAGTTTATACCAGCTCAGGAAGATAAGCTCAACTGCAAATCAGACCAAGTATTTCGTGTTTTGCTAGACGGAACAAAATATGAGAAAGATCTACAAATGGCAAGTGGCGGTAGCTTTATTATTCTGGACCAAGCAGACACGCTACGAATAGAAGCTCCTATTCGAGGAACTTATTATGTAAACAACAGCCCATTAAGCCCTGACCCCTCAACATGGATGGAAATTAGTATCGCTCCCTACGCATCTTTTACCATTACATTCAAGAGCGATGATGGTTCTCTGTGTTGGCAAAAAGAATTTACCTGGAAATCTGACAAGATTAATTGTCCAATCTATTCGTATGATAAGCGAGGGAATGAGCAAATTGTATCCGGGAAAACAATTGAGGTTCCCTTACATGGTGAGCTAGAAATTTACGCTTCCCACCAGTTTGAGGATGACTTCCATACACCTGTTTATCTTTTATGGAAGATTAAAAAGCCGGATGGTAGTACTTACACATTAAATCGGTATTTGGATCATGATGACCGTGGGGGAAAAGATCGTTATGTGTGGAGGAATAGTCCGACCAATCATCTAAAGCTACCGACCATGCGAAAGTATGCTAACCAAGAACAAGTAACGTTTGATCAAATAGGAAAATATGAAATTTGGACGTACAATTCCGATGATGATTTCTCTGATTGTCCTAGTTGGAAAATTACCGTCGAAGTAAAAGCGCCCACATGTACAGACTTTACAGTTCATGTCGAGATAAATGAAAAGACGGTATTGTTGGATCATCGAACCCTGACCTTAAAGCCAGGCAAACAGTACGTTAGATTTAGTGGCTATTTGTTTGATAATGATAATTTCAGGGGAGATTGGGTTTTGACCCGAGATAGGGACAAAAAGGCAATTACCAAATGGACTGGAACTAGTTTCGACCACGAATTTATTGATCTGATAGACGAGAGTTATACATTGACTGCTATTTTTAAGAAAGACGGGTTAGAGTGTAAGAAGGAGTTCAAAATTTATGTAGGCGGGTTTACTTGTGACGATGTAACCATGGAAGCATATGTGAATGGAGATAAAGTAGATATAAAGAGAGTGGATGGTCAGAATCAAGTTAACATTGAAGTAGGAAGAATGAATAATATCCACATACAGAGCTTATCCGAGAACTCTGATAAGGATGTAGGAATGTCGTGGAAACTATCTCAATCTGGAAGTCTGGTGGCTGAGGCAACGGGAAAGCCTTTTCTTTATAGTTTTATGGATAACGTAGAAGTAACATATCTGTTAGAAATAAAAGCATTACAGAACGGAAGAGAGTGTCTGAAGACTATTAAAATTGTGGGTAAAGGCAAAGGATGCGATGATATTTACTTGCATTTTTATAACAAAGCAACCAATGAATACTACCATGATATGAATAAGAGAACCAAAAAGTTTCGCGTAGCTAGTTTGGAAGAATGGGCGATATTGATTACCGATAATAGTTCCCAAGCGGAACAAACCATTGGAACTTCAGTTATTCAGGCAGACTGGTCATCTGATCTCCCAAATATGGCACGTAACTTTAAAGATAGGTTTATCGGTAAGCAAACGGGAGTGGGCACCTACATTATCACTGCCAAAGTAAATGATCCAAGATACCCTCAGCTACAGGGGTGTAGCTTCACGTTTACATTGGTTATTGACCCTAATCAGACAGTAGATTGCTCTAGTTATTTTATTCATTTATTACAAGATGAGCCGATCAAGTTTACTTATAATGTGAACCAGCAAAAACTGACAATTGTTGAAGGAACCAAGTCAGTTTTATTGATTAATGATAATGCTGACGATTGGAAGGGGACTATTCAATATGTAAAATGGTCCATTTTCCCAGAAATATTTCAGCCTAGGGAAGAATTAGGCTTCCTCAAACTTCCTATGCTACAGCCAGGTGTTTATAACATTAAGGGAACGATCAACAGTAGATCGGCATTACTTGATAATTGCACGTATGAAATAACGATTGAAGTGATAAAAGCAGGTATTCCTGATTGTCCGAATTGCTATCCAGGTGGAGAAATAAGTGGTGGTGCCCTTCAGCTAGAATTGTATGATTCTGGTCATCGCTTCCTACAAGGAAAAAAGGACGGTGTTTGGGAAAAGGAACCGATGCGAATTGATGTGAAAATCGATCAAGTGGTTATCAATCAAGCATTTTTGAAGATTGATGGAGAAATTGACAAAGCTGTTCGGGAAAGGACAGCTCAAATCGAAAACATGTTAGGCACCAAAGGATACGAGGATATTACAGTACATGCAGTACCGAGTCCATTTCAAGCAAGAAATAGTCCTTCAACTGTATGGCCTTCTCTTATTGGATTGAAGGTAGTGGGACCAAGTCAGCAGGAAAGTTATCAGATTGATCCGCAAAAGGAAGTTCAATCATATCCTTATACAAAAGCGATAAATCCAACCCAAACTACTTGGGGAGATGTTTTACAAACAGTACAGTACATTGTAGATGCAGATGGTTTTCAAATTAAGGTTCCTTATTCAATCAAGCTAGACGTAAGCTATAAAATATGTGATGAACCTATAGAAAAAGAGGATGAAAGTGGTAATCCAATAGGAAAGAAGTGTACAGAGGAGCGAGATCAGTACGAGATTGCTAATCGGTATACGATAAGAGTAGAAGGCGCCCAGCAAGAGTTTCAAGTGTTTGAACCAAATGGAAAAGGGATAATTGAGCATACAGAAGAATGGAAGGAATATCATGCACGTGATCGATACCCAGCAAGTAAGCCAAATGATTTCTATGCAGGGGAACGAATTTTAACTAGAGTGATACTTGAAGAGAGACATAAACATCCTGTCAGCAAAAAGCTTCCTGTGATTGTTTCAGCCAATGCTTGGATTGCGGAACAAGGAAAGCAAAATGATTTATTACAAACTCAATTATCATTGCGACAGATTAGTCCTGCCTTATGGAAGGGAGGGGAACAGATCGTTGATAAGCTGGGAAAACGTGAAGTAGGCATAGATAATCCATTAATGGGCCATAAGCAAAGAGGCTTGGAAAAGGGAAAAAGCTATGGTGTGCAATTTCAGATAGAATTTACCTTTGGGGTAAAAAAGGGGTTTTCCTATCCTCAAAAAACGAAAAGCTTGGGACATTCTGTAGGGGATTATCGTGCTATTTTTACGATCATTGCCAATGCATGGGAGCGTCAAGGACTCCGTAATCACATTACAAAATAAATGCTAAATATTAATGTTAAAATGGTTAAAAAATCATACCTAGCCAATTTGCTACAGCAAACAGTCACAAGGATCAATTTTTTACTCCCTATAAATAGACTACATGGAATTCAACAAGCGCTATCCATGCACCCTAAAAATTGCACGAGTATAAGCTTTCAGGGTAGAATAGACAGAAGATCTTTTTAGGGGTTGGTGATAACATGAATTTATTTGATAATAAAAAAAATAACGGATTTACTATTGTGAGTAAAAAGACAGATGTTCATGGTGGATTCGGTCAAGGTGTGCTTGACTTAAGTCATGTTTCTGCTGTCATTATCGATGTAGAGGGAAATGATGCCTACATTGACATGGGAGCGATGCATGCCAAGAGTACTGTTGAACGAGGCATCAAATTTTCCACGAATAAGGAAGATGTTCCGAATGGAAAACCGTACTGGATCGTCTGGGTTACCATTGACCGCAAAGAAGAGGGACCTTACTATGCCGGTGTAACTGCTTGTTATATGGAGGTTGACCGTGAAGCACGTCGTGGATACAAACTATTGGTAGATCACGTTAACCGCATGGATGCTGCTATGAAGCGTAAACTCATGGTGAATGAGCTAGGGGAAACCGAAAAAGTAGCATTGCGGAAATTGTTGATGGAACACAATTCAGACATGTGGGCAAATTCGTCTGAAGAACTTAAGCAGAGCTTAGAGATACAGTCATAGTTTTCAAATGGGCACCAGTTGAAAATCTGGTTTTTATTAGGGAAAAATGAACGCTGTGTGAACAACGTGCAAAAGAATTGTACGAAGAAACAAAAAAAGGGTAAACTTAGATTTGTATATAAAAAGCACTAGGTCAGCAAACAGGGAGCGACAATAAGTCACTCCCTGTTTGTCTTAATTTGTAGGTTATGAATTAGCGGTAGGGATGCACACTAAGAAGGCATATCATTACTTTATCTTCTCAAAGGGGGAGAATGCCTTGGATAATCAAAATGATCATTTTGTCAAACATGGTGGAGTGCATTTTCGTAACAACGTACCACCGCAAGAAATTAATAATTTTATTCGTAAGCTACCAGCAGGAAAGCGAGAAAGTCTTTTTGAAGTGTTAGATAAATTGGAACAAAGTGGGCTTATTACTGTTTATAATGACCACATATTTACCGATGGAAATGGTGTTATTGGTGGCGGGGAACAATAAGATAACAAAGTAGAGAAATATCAAACCAAGGCATAGCTGTTAGCCAGAGGAAGAAACAACATAAATGCAAAAGCAAAAAGCTTTAGAACAAAGGGGTACCTAATCACATAGTGATCCATAGGTAGCCCCTTTTTCAAAAAGCTTACATATTATCTGCCCCACAATTTGTTCCACAATGATTTTTTTTCTTTTTCAGGTGGCTTTGGGTTAGGTAATTCTTGTTCAGGAATATGCTCAGAACAGTAATCCTGAGGTTCTGTACCTGCTTTAAAATACATGACCTGTGCATGCGGGCAGTTTTGGGTAGCCAATTTTTTGGTTACTGGGTCTATGTAAACCGATACGACACCGGTAGGAGCATTAAATTGGCTAGGAGGTTGATTATGCAGAGCTCTTTCCATGAAATCGGCCCAAAGTGGTGCCGCTAGACGTGCATCCTTGATCGGATCAATCTTCTTCCCTTCGTCATAGCCTGTCCATACACTGGTTACTAGCTGGGGTGTAAATCCACTTATCCAGGAGTCATAGTCAGTAGACCCTGTTTTCCCAGCGACTGGACGGTTAATTTGTGCGGCAACTCGATTAGCTGTACCACGTGTATCGCTAAAAACGGTCTGCATCATCTGATTTAATACATATGAACTACTTGGATCTGCCACAGGGACATGCGTAGAGGAATCCTCAGCTAAAATGGCACCTGTGTTATCCATAATTTTCAAAATAGCTATTGGTGTAATGTATGATCCATTATTTGCAATCGTACTGTACGCCGCTGTCAATTCCAAGGGAGAAATAGGCGATGTTCCTAAAGCAAGGGAAGGTACAGCCTGTAGGGGACTAGTTATCCCCAGTTTTCTAGCCTCGTCTACTGTTTTTTGTGGTGTTAATTGATTAATCGTTTTGACAGCATAAATATTATCTGATGTGGCGATGGCTTCTTGCATGGTAATAAAGGTATTCGTGAATTTATTGCCATAGTTACTGGGAACGTATTCTTGTCCATTTTCGTAAGTAAAGACAGTCGGCTCACTCTTCATCAATGTTAATGGAGTAAAACCATTATCTAAAGCGGATAAATACATGATTGGCTTAAAGGTAGAACCGGGTTGTCGTTTACTCAATACACGATTGAATTGGCTTTTTTTATAATCACGGCCACCTACCATTGCTTTAATGAACCCCGTTTTAGGATCAATGGCTATTAAAGCTACCTGTAATTCTTGATTATTTTTAGGCATGTTTTTTAAGATAGCTTCTTCCGCTTTCTTTTGGGTTGTAACATCTAAGGTGGTGTAAATTTTTAATCCGCCGTTCTGAACTGCTTCTTCACTGATGCCGTATTTATCCTTTGCTAAAGCAAGAATATAATCTCGAAAATAAGGAGCTATAGAAGTCTTCTGTGCTTCCTGGGGGGACCGGAACGTTAATTTCTGCTCGTAAGCCTCCCGCATTTGTTTTTCGGTAATATATCCATCACGGTGCATGGCAGACAAGATTAATTTTTGACGCTTTTTAGCATTATCAAAATTAGTAATAGGTGAATAATAGGTAGGACCTTTTGGAATTCCTGCTAACATAGAGCTCTCTGCGAGCGTCAATTCTTTCGCTTTTTTGCCAAAGTAGGTTCCAGCGGCGGCTTCTGCACCATAGGCAGAATGTCCGTAATAGATTTGATTCATGTACATTGCTAAAATTTCATCTTTTGAATAATTAAGCTCTAGTTGTAAAGTCAGTAAGGCTTCTTTTGCCTTACGTGTCCAGGTCTTCTCGTGACTCAAATATAGATTGCGAGCTAGCTGTTGTGTAATCGTGCTGGCACCTTGAGCTTTGTTCATTTCGGCAATGTTCACGTAAGCTGCTTTAGCAGTCCTTTTTAGATCAATGCCCATATGCTGGTAAAAATAACGATCCTCAATGGAAAGAGTAGCTTTCACTAAATAAGGAGAAATATTGTCTAATGTGACGACATAACGATTTTCTCCTCTGTGAATACTATCTATAACTTCTCCGTTACCTGCGTAGATGGTTGATGTTTGATGAATAACTGTGGCGGGCATTGGTTGAGAACGTAAATATAAGACCAGAAATAGGATGGATAATGCAGCCGCTAGCATGGTAAGACCTAGAATTTTTAAAAAAAGTTTGACCCGCCTAAGCCAACGAAGTAATGGATGCTCGCGGATGACTTCCATGAAAAGACACGTCCTTTCTGTACAGTTTGGTAATACTAGGAAAAATCTTAATAAATAGTATAGGTAATTCAGCATATTTTCATACTATATGAAGCCGGTATCGCCCGTTCTATAAAGGTTTTACAAAAAATGAGGAAATCTCTAGCAATCCTTTTTCAAAAAGCTATTTGTTCTGAAAAACCAGTGAAGTAAGAAAAATATCGGATGAAAAGACAAAAAATACTTGCTTTTTGGGGGGTACCCTCTATAATTCATTTTGTTGATGCATTATGTGATCTTCGTTACATCATTCATCAACATGAAATGATTCGGTTAAAAAGGAGGCTTCATTAATTATGAACATGGAACTATGGTACACTGAGAAGCAAACGGAAAATCACGGGATTACAACAAAAATCTCTGAGACACTATATAGTGAGAAAACTGATTTTCAACAGTTAGATATTATCAATACCAATCAATTTGGACGTATGCTTGTACTGGACGGTATGGTAATGACTACGGACGTTGATGAGTTTGTTTACCATGAAATGATTACTCACATTGCTCTTAATACCCACCCTAATCCTAAGAAAGTATTAGTTGTGGGCGGAGGAGACGGAGGAGCAATTCGTGAAATCGTTAAGCATGCTTCCGTAGAAAAAGCTGTACTGGCTGAAATTGACGGCGGAGTGATTGAAGCCTCCAAAAAATATTTCCCAGAGATTGCGAAAGATTTAATGGGAAACCCGCGTGTCGATGTGCAAGTTATCGATGGAATTAAACATATTCATGATCACAAAGGTGAATATGATGTAATCATGGTTGACTCTACAGAGCCAGTTGGTCCAGCCGTGGGCCTGTTTGAGAAAGGCTTTTATCAAGGAATCGCTGATGCCCTAAAACCAGACGGAATCATGGTTGCACAGACAGAATCACCTTGGTTTAACCGTGAATTAATCAAACGAGTATTCAAAGACTTATCTTCTATCTTCCCAGTGACTCGTTTGTATACAGCAAGCATTCCAACTTATCCATCAGGTCTGTGGAGCTTTACGATTGCTTCTAAGAAATATGATCCGTTGGCAGTAGATCCATCTACGATCAAAGATATGGATACCAAATACTATAACAAAGATATTCATAAAGCAGTGTTTCAGCTTCCTAACTTTGTAGCTGAACTGACTCGCGACTAGGGGGTAGAGAGATGCGTTTTGATGAAGCTTATTCTGGCAATGTGTTTATTCGCAGCCATCAAAACTATGAAGAGAGTCAAGCAGTCATTTATGGCATGCCTATGGATTGGACAGTAAGCTTCCGTCCAGGCTCTCGTTTCGGCCCTTCACGTATTCGCGAAGTCTCCATTGGCTTAGAAGAATACAGTCCTTATTTGGACAGGCTATTGGAAGAAGTGAAGTATTTTGACGCTGGAGATATTCCTCTACCTTTTGGAAATGTGGAAGGCAGTCTCCAAGCGATTCGAGAGTTCGTTGCGAAAGTATTAGCTGATAATAAAATCCCTGTTGGTATGGGCGGTGAACACTTGGTTACGTGGCCAGTGATTCAAGCCATGCATGACAAGTACGAGGATTTAGTTATCTTCCATTTTGATGCACACACCGATCTTAGAGATAACTATGAAGGCTATGAGTACTCCCATTCCACTCCAATTAAAAAGGCGTGCAATTTACTTGGAGGCAAAAACGTTTATTCGTTTGGAATCCGTAGTGGGATGAAAGAAGAGTTTGATTGGGCGAAGGAAAACATGCATTTATACAAGTACGATGTATTGGAGCCTGTTAAACAAGTCCTTCCTACCATTGGAAATCGCCCCATTTATTTAACGATTGATATTGACGTATTAGATCCTTCTGCTGCTCCTGGTACGGGTACAACAGAAGCTGGCGGTATCACGTCTCGTGAGTTGCTAGATACTATTCATTTTATGGCGAACAACGGAGCTAATGTGGTCGGATTTGATTTAGTGGAAGTAGCACCTGTGTATGATCATAGTGAGATGACACAGATTGTTGCCTCCAAAATTTTCCGTGAGATGATATTAAGCTTTGTAAAATAACCAGCTAGCATCATTTTGTCATACAGGCTATTACGGAAAAAGGCAAGAAAGCCGAGTGCTTTCTTGCCTTTTTCATTGTTATACATAACACTCTTGTTTGGTAAGAAAAAATGGAAGCGAGAAGGTAAACTATCCTATAATAAAGGGAAGGTAAACAAACAAATACTACAGTGATAAATAAAAGTGAGGTTTCGGAATGCAAGATGTTCAATTATCCTTATCTATCATACAAAAAGCAGAAGGGCAAACCGACAAAACAGATGTAAAAATGTCGGGTAAAGCTTCTCTACGTAATTCTTCCTGGTTCCTGCAATATAAAGAACAGGTTGAGGGAGTGGGAGAGGTATCCAATATTGTACGTATTAACGAAGATAGTACACAATTGCTACGCCAAGGTAGTTTGCAGATGAAGCAAATATTTGAAAAGGGGAAAGGCACAGATAGTTTGTATAGCAGTCCTTACGGAAATATGCAGATGCATACTCATACTCGAACATATAAAGTAACGTACCAAAGTGAAAAACCAACTCATGTGTTTATTGCCTATCAATTATGGTTGAGTGGACAGTATGTTGGTGAATTCGAATGGGACATGAAAATTGCATGGGATTAGAAAGGGGTAGTGTGTATGGTGTTCTCCCTTATTAACGGGCTATTTTCTGGTTTGTTATTATCAGCTTTTTTAGCGATTGGAGATGGATTGTTTCAAACAAGTACGTTTCAGGTTTTATTAGATGTTACTTATGTTCCAGGGATGGAAAATACACCTCCCTTACTAGCCTTTCTCATTCATTTGGTGATTTCGGTTGTCGTTGCCTTTGCGTTTATCTATTTTTATCCGAAAGGGAACGGGAAGAAGATTGTCATCTATGTAACCTTGTGGAATGTAGCCTTTCTTATTTTGTTCTTTCCATTTACGTATCTTAGCCAAGGTGTTTATTCAGCGAGTAATATCTTGATGTGGTTTTTTGGTCATTTGTTATATACGGTATTTTTAACGTATCAAATAGAGCGGTAGAGAACAGCGCTGTAGATGCGTAGTGCCGGTTTTTTAGCACAGTGACTAGTTTTTGGCAGTCTGTTAGGAGGGATGTTGTGAGTACATTACCAAAATCGGAAACAGTGGAGATGTTAAGCGCAATTTTAGGAGCAATTGATGAAGGCATCCATGTGGTTGACGCCCAAGGAATAACGATCATGTACAATCACATCGCTGCAAGATTGGATGGTTTAACACAAGAGGAGGTGCTGGGTAAACCGTTGTTGCAAGTGTTTCCTTCCTTAGATAGCGAGTCCAGCACCATGTTAAATGTCATTCAAACGGGCAAGCCCATGTATAATCGCACCCAACGCTATACCAACTGGCGAGGCGTACAGGTGGAGACAATCAATACTACGTTACCGGTCCGTGTAGACGATCGGCTAGTTGGGGCAGTTGAGGTAGCTAAAGATATGAAAAAACTAAGGGAGTTGTCGGAGCAGTTAGTTGATTTGCAGGTTCAAGTCCAAAGTGGACGAAAAAAGCAAGTGAAGCCACTTGTGTCAGATCAGGTATTTTATGAGTTCTCCGATATCTTAACAAATAACGCTGAGTTAAATCGTGTGAAACAGATAGCGCTAAAATCAGCGCGAACCAACTCTCCTGTACTGATTTATGGAGAAACAGGGACAGGTAAAGAGTTGCTGGTACAATCTATCCATCAAGCATCCCCACGAAAGAAACGTCCGTTTATTGCTCAAAATTGTGCTGCCTTGCCTGCTTCCTTATTAGAGGGAATTCTCTTTGGTACCACGAAGGGTAGCTTCACTGGGGCAGATGATCGTCCTGGGTTGTTTGAAGTAGCAAATGGAGGTACGTTATTCCTAGATGAAATAAACAGTATGCCATTGGAGCTGCAAGCCAAATTATTGCGTGTATTACAGGACGGTCAGATCAGAAGAATAGGCGGTACGGGATCAGTGCAGGTCGATGTGAGAGTCATTGCAGCTACTAATGAATTGCCAGAAAAAGTGGTGGAAAGTGGGGGATTGAGAGCTGATCTGTATTATCGCTTAAATGTTGTGTCCTTCTGGCTTCCACCGTTACACAAACGTCCAGAGGATATTCCCCTTTTAGTAGAGCATTTCGTACAGAAGTATAACAACATGTTTGAGCTACAGGTAAAAGGATTGGATCAAGAGGTATGGACTTTATTTAAGCGATGTATGTGGCCGGGTAACATTCGAGAGTTAGAGCATATGATTGAAGCTGCCATGAATGTTACTGAAGGCGAATGGATTACAGTCGAAGACCTTCCGTTATCCTTTTTGAAAAGAATGGATGAGATAGAGGAGGTACTACAAGAACAAGAAGACGGTGTAAGTAATGAAAAAATTATCACTATAGATGGAACCTTACGAGATGTACTAAGAAAAACAGAGAAGCGTTTAATTCAAATGGCACTGGAACAAACCCAAGGAAATATTCTGCAAGCCGCAAAACAATTAGGAATTCCTCGACAAACTCTACAGTATAAATTGGCGCAACAGAAAGATAAAAAGTAATGCAGGTTTGGTTTAAAAGCAATCCAACAATCGGACATTGCCGAAAAGCTGGCACAATAAACAATCCCCAAAAAAGTACCATAAAGTAAAACATGCGTGTTCAGAACGCAGAAAAGCTAGCAAATACACTGTACATCTCATTTAATTCTGAAAATAATAAATATTCCATCGAACTTGGCATCCTCCTTGCATTATGTAAATGATGAAGCTTCAAGATGTTCTGTTATTTAATAAGTAGGGGGGATTATAACATGGCATTAGCAGTTCGTAAATTGCGTAATTGGCGGGACGTGGAATTATGGAAAGACGTTACGGATGAACAATGGAACGATTGGATGTGGCAGTTGACCCACACCATTAAAAATGTAGATGACTTAAAAAAGGTAATTCATTTAACCCCTGAGGAAGAAGAGGGAGTGCGGATTTCCAACCAGACCATTCCGTTAAATATCACACCTTACTATGCATTGCTAATGGATGAGAACGATCCAAAGGATCCAGTTCGTTTACAATCTGTCCCGTTATCACATGAAATGGTCCGCACTCAGTACGATATGGAGGACCCGTTACATGAGGATGAGGATTCACCTGTTCCTGGTCTGACTCATCGCTATCCAGATCGCGTTCTATTTTTAGTAACTAATCAATGTTCTATGTATTGTCGTTACTGTACGCGCCGGCGTTTTTCAGGTCAGATCGGTATGGGAGTACCTAAAAAACAATTGGATGCCTGTTTAGATTATATTCGTAACACCCCAGAGGTACGCGATGTACTTTTATCCGGTGGGGATGCTCTACTTATTAATGACCGTGTACTTGAATACGTTATAAAAAGTCTGAGAGAGATTCCGCATGTGGAGATCATTCGGATTGGAACACGAGCACCTGTCGTTTTCCCACAACGCATCACGGAGAATTTGTGCGAGATTTTGAAGAAATATCATCCTGTTTGGCTCAATACGCATTTCAATCATCCCAAAGAAATTACCGAAGAAGCAAAAAAAGCTTGTGAAATGCTTTCGTATGCTGGCGTTCCGCTAGGTAATCAGTCCGTTATTCTTGCCGGAGTCAACGATGATCCGTACACGATGAAGCAATTGATGCAAGACCTGGTTAAAATCCGCGTGCGTCCTTATTATATCTATCAATGTGATCTATCAGAAGGCATCGGTCACTTCCGAGCACCAATTTCTAAAGGATTAGAGATCATGGAATACTTACGCGGTCATACCTCAGGCTATGCAGTACCTACTTTTGTTGTAGACGCTCCGCATGGTGGTGGTAAGATTCCAGTAATGCCCAACTATATCATTTCTCAATCGGCTGATAAAGTAATCCTACGTAATTTTGAAGGGGTTATCACTGCTTACCCTGAACCACAGAATTACAAGGCACCAGATCTATCACAAAATGAATACTATCAGGCTGAGAGGGGAAAAGCAGTAGGTATTGCAGCATTAATGGAAGATTTAGCAGACAATTTGGAGCCAACAGGTCTACAGCGTAATAAACGGATTGAGGCCACCAAGGTCAAGTCGCTTGCCGATGTGCGTAAAGAACAGAGTGAGCAGAAGAAGCAGAAAGAGCAACGTGCTAGAATAAGTGAAAAAGAGGCATAGGAACGTGTAAACAGGTCCTTTCCCTTCTCTATGATTAAGTAGAACTTCAAGTATGGAGGTGTTACTTATGATGGAGAGAGAAAGGACTCTTTTTTGTTCGTGTAACCAACCGATTACTCAATCTTTACGGTAGCCAAATGAGTATGATATGATCAAAAAAGAAAGTGAACGACCGCTCAGGGAAGCTGTGCGGTCGTTTTATTAAAAAAATTTGGGTGGAAATGTAAAATTTGAATGAATAGTCATTCATTTTTTCTGGTACTTCTGATAAGATAAAACAAAAGAAAAATTTACAATCCAATATAACTACATTATGTAAGAGAAAGGGAGCTGGAAGATATGGAAATCCTACCACTATTAAATTTAATTGCCTTCTTCCTTGTGCTGGCTTATGGGCTATATCTTGTAGCGCATCTGTTGTACAGCCGGTATCTGTTTATCAAGTTGGGTAAAAAGCCAGATATAAAGGATGACTTTAAGACCCGCTTCAATTTGATCATTCAGAACGTTTTTTTGCAAAAGAAGCTCTTAAAGGATAAGAAGAGCGGTATTATGCACGTTGTCATTTTTTACGGTTTTATTATTTTGCAATTTGGTGCCATTGAACTTATTTTAAAGGGACTTATTATTGGGTATGAATTACCATTTGGTAGCGCCCACAAGTACTTTAGCTTAATGCAGGAAATAACCGCCATGCTGATTATTATAGCTATCGGTTATGCGTATTATCGACGTTATGTTGAAAAGTTAAATCGCTTAAAGCGAGGATTAAAGTCAGGTTTAGTCATTATCTTTATCAGTTCATTGATGGTGACAGTTCTCGGTTCACTCGCTTTCGAGCAGCTATGGTTAGGGCACGAGGGCTCTATCTTTGCTCCTTTCTCCACAGCTATCGCATTTGTGTTTTCAGGAATCGGTGAAACGGCGGCAGCTGCTTTGTTCTTTTTCTTCTGGTGGGCGCATCTGCTTATTTTGTTAAGCTTTGCTGTTTATGTGCCGCAGTCCAAGCATGCCCACTTGATTTTTGCTCCCTTTAATGTCTGGTATAAAAAGCTGGACCCACCAGGTAAGCTCTCTACCATTAACTTTGAAGATGAGACTCAGGAAGTTTTCGGAAATGGAAAGATTGAAGATTTTACCCAAACACAACTAATTGATTTATATGCCTGTGTAGAGTGTGGACGCTGTACCAATATGTGTCCGGCCGCTGGAACTGGCAAGATGCTCTCTCCTATGGATATTATCGTGAAAATGCGTGATCATCTCACTGAAAAAGGGGCAAGCGTTACTTCGCGTACACCTTGGATGCCTACTTTTGCATTTCCTAATACAAAAGCTAACCAGATCGCCCTGCAAGCTGGAGAAGTAGCAGCTACCGCTGAAGGTGCCGCTGCTGTAGAAAATGTATATGATAAAGCATTGATAGGTGACGTGATTACCGAGCAAGAGCTGTGGGCGTGTACAACCTGTCGTAACTGTGAAGATCAATGTCCAGTGATGAATGAGCACGTCGATAAGATCATCGACATGCGCCGCTATCTAGTGATGACAGAAGGTAGTATGCCACAAGAAGCTCAACGTGCATTAAACAATATTGAACGTCAGGGTAACCCGTGGGGGATCAATCGTAAAGACCGCATGAAATGGATGGAGGGTCTAGATGAAGCGTATACAGTACCTACTGTAAAAACGGCAGAGGAGTTTGAGTACCTATTTTGGGTAGGGGCTATGGGTTCCTTTGATAACCGCAGTATGAAAATTACGCATGCATTTGTTAAGCTGATGCATGAAGCAGGTATTAAGTTCGCCATCCTTGGGAATGAAGAAAAAAACTCAGGCGACACAGCTCGCCGTATCGGTAATGAGTTTCTGTTTCAACAATTAGCCCAAGAAAATATCGCTTTATTTGAAGGATACGATGTTAAAAAGATTGTGACCTGTGACCCGCATGCTTTTAATACCTTTAAGAATGAGTATCCTGAGTTTGGTTTGCAAGCAGAGGTATATCATCATTCTGAGCTGTTAATTCAATGGATGAAAGAAGGGCGCCTTACACCAAAGAAAGAAGTGAAGGAACGTATTACGTATCATGATTCATGCTATTTAGGGCGTTATAACAATATTTATGATATGCCTCGCCAGATTCTACAAGAAATTCCGGGTGTGGAGATCGTAGAGATGAAGCGAAGCCAATGTGATAGCATGTGCTGTGGCGCTGGTGGTGGATTGATGTGGATGGAAGAACATGAAGGGACTCGTGTCAATGTAGCGCGTACAGAGCAGGCCTTAGAAGTTAACCCGACGGCAATCGCGAGTGCTTGTCCATACTGCTTAACCATGATGGATGATGGGTTAAAAATGAAAGAGGCTGAAGAACAAGTGAAAGCGAGAGATATTGCTGAAATTTTAGCCGATGCTCTGTAAGGAGTAACAGGAAAAGCGGTGGTCAAAAGACTGCCGCTTATTGTCATAATAAATTGACTAATGCGAATAGAATGTGCAAAATAAAGATATAAAATGAGCGACCGCTCGATCAGGTTTTCGTTGACTGATCGGGTACATAAGAAGAAGGAGGAATTGCATTGAATACTGTCATAGTTGGAACGGCTCGAACACCTTTTGGGAAGTTTAATGGTGCATTAAAAGAAGTGTCTGCTGTAGAGCTAGGAGCATTGGCAATTAGGGAAGCACTGAGTAGAGCTAAGGTCGACCCCTTGTCAGTTGATAAGGTCATCATGGGGATGGTCGTGCAAGCAGGTGCTGGACAAATTCCATCAAGGCAGGCTGCCAGAAAAGCAGGTCTTCCATGGGAAGTAACAAGTGAGACAATCAATAAGGTGTGTGCTTCTGGCATGCGTTCCGTTGCCATGGCGGATCAGATCATTCGTTGTCAGGATGCGGAGATTATTGTAGCTGGCGGAATGGAGAGCATGAGTAATGCCCCTTATGCAATGCCACAAGCAAGGAATGGCTTTCGCATGGGCGATAATCTTGTGAAGGATTTAGTGTTATATGATGGGCTAACTTGTCCATTCGATCAGGTGCCTATGGCTGTGCATGGGAGTAATGTAGCGGAAGAATACAACATTACAAGAGCAGAGCAGGATGCTTGGGCCTATCGTAGTCAGCAACGTGCCACGAAGGCGCGCGAAGCAGGATATTTCGCAGAGGAAATTGTTCCAGTTCAAATTCCTCAACGAAAAGGAGAGCCACTGCTCGTAACGGAGGATGAGGCGATACGATCGGAAACCACATTGGAGGGCTTGGCTAAATTAGCACCGGTATACAAAAAGGACGGGACCATTACAGCCGGGAATGCGCCTGGACTCAATGATGGCGCGGGAGCTCTTGTGCTCATGTCAGAGCGAAAAGCTGAGGAACTTGGGGTGAAACCTCTAGCTACGATTCTTGGGCATGTGGAGGTTGCGGCAGAGGCTCCTTATATCGCCACTACACCTGGGCTCGCTATTCAAAAATTGTTGCAAAAGACAGGAAAAAAACTTGAGGAAATAGATTTATTTGAAGTAAATGAGGCATTCGCCGCGGTTACATTGACAAGTGGAAAAATCGTCGGATGGGACGAGGAGAAGGTTAACGTAAATGGCGGTGCGATTGCGCTGGGGCATCCGATCGGAGCAAGTGGTGCAAGGATTATCATGACGCTTATTCATGAATTACAACGACGCGGTGGAGGATTAGGGATAGCTGCTATTTGCAGTGGAGCCGCTCAGGGAGATGCTATTTTAATACGCGTTGAGTCAGGAAGGTAAGTAACTAACTACTTCGTTTTGATAGGTGGTTTTTTGTACATCTTAAACGAATTTGCATCATTTTTGAAAAGAGAAGGAGCAGGGTAAATGAGCATTCAAACGATTATGGTCATAGGCGCAGGGCAGATGGGGAGCGGTATTGCTCAGGTGGCGGCACATGCCGGATTTCAGGTGATTTTACATGATCAATCTACCTCTTTCCTTGAACGTGGTTTAGGCAATATTGGTAAGAATTTAAATAGGCAAGTGGAAAAAGGCAAGCTGACAGAAGAAACAAAGGGAAAAATTCTTTCCCGTATTATCACCTCAACAGAGCTTACAAGTGCTAAGGACGCGGATGTGGTTATAGAAGCAGTGGTCGAGAATATGCAGATAAAAACCGAAATTTTTAAAAAATTGGATGAAATTTGTCAACCACATACCATCCTAGCTAGCAACACCTCCTCCCTGCCTATTACAGAAATTGCAGCGGCTACAAAACGTCCAGAGCAGGTGATTGGCATGCATTTTATGAATCCTGTACCTGTGATGAAGCTAGTGGAAATGATCCGTGGCTTACAAACATCAGATGAGGTCTATCAAGCGATCGAAGGATTGGCAAAACGACTGGATAAGATACCAGTTAGCTGTAAAGACTTCCCTGGGTTTATCTCAAATCGCGTATTAATGCCAATGATTAATGAAGCGATCTACTGTGTATACGAAGGGGTAGCCACTCCAGAAGCGGTCGATGACATTATGAAGCTAGGTATGAATCATCCGATGGGACCTATTACCTTAGCTGATTTTATTGGACTGGATACTTGTCTCTACATTATGGAAGTACTCTATGAAGGATTTGGGGATTCCAAATATCGCCCTTGTCCGTTATTACGCCAATATGTGAAAGCCGGCTGGTTAGGTCGCAAGTCAGGAAGAGGATTTTATGTGTATTCCTAATCTGATGGTACATGGAGCGCCATATAAGTAGGGACAACGAGAAATTTGCTAAAAGGAAGGGTTTTGTTTATGGAGCTTCATTTTACAGAGGAACAGCAAATGATGCGAAAGATGGTAAGTGATTTTGCAAAAAAAGAAATTACTCCATTTGTTGCTCATATGGAAGAAACAGAAGAATTCCCGCGTCCATTGCTTACTAAAATGGCAAAGCTGGGCTTAATGGGAATCCCAATCCCTGAAGAATGGGGAGGATCTGATTCTGATTTTATTTCTTATGTAATTGCGATCAATGAAATTTCTAAGATAAGTGCCACTATAGGGGTAATTCTATCGGTTCATACTTCTGTGGGTACAACACCCATTTTGTACTATGGAAATGAAGAGCAAAAGCACAAATATGTCCCAAAGTTGGCAAGTGGAGAATATTTGGGAGCATTTGCTTTGACAGAGCCTCAAGCAGGATCTGATGCCGCACGCATTCGTACTTGTGCTATACGCAAAGGTGACCATTATGTATTAAATGGTAGCAAAATTTTTATAACCAACGGTGGTGAAGCTGATACGTACGTAACATTTGCAGTGACAGATGCTACGCAAGGAACCCACGGGATTTCTGCCTTTATCGTGGAAAAAAGTACACCAGGCCTTACGGTGGGAAAAAAGGAAAAAAAGATGGGACTTCATGGCTCTAATACTACGGAGCTCATTTTTGAGAATGCAACTGTTCCGGTAAAAAATCTTCTAGGTGAGGAAGGAAGAGGCTTTGCTATTGCCCTGTCTAATTTGGATGTGGGTCGGATCGGTATTGCGGCTCAATCCTTGGGTATTGCTGAAGCCGCTCTAGAGTATTCAATTCAATACGCGAAAGAGCGTAAGCAATTTGGTTCTTCAATTGGTAATCAGCAAGCAGTGGCTTTTAAGCTGGCAGATATGGCTACGCAAGTGGAGGCGGCTCGATTACTTGTATATCGTGCAGCCTTCTTGCGGCAGGAAGGTCTACCATGTGGGCTTGAAGCATCCATCGCAAAAAAGTTTGCCTCGGATGTTGCTATGAAATCAGCGATAGAGGCTGTGCAGATTTTTGGAGGATATGGCTACACAAGAGAATATCCTGTAGAGCGTTTGTTTAGAGACGCTAAAATTACGCAAATTTATGAAGGAACATCAGAAATTCAACAACTAGTCATTTCTAAGCATTTGCTTACTAAATAGAACAACAACAAGCAGGGAGTGTGGAAAAGATGGACTTTCGTCTAAACGAAGAACAGGAAATGCTACGTAAAATGATTAGAGAATTCGCTGAGGATCAAGTAGCACCAACTGCTGCTGAACGCGATGAAGAAGAGCGATTTGATCGTTCTATATTTGAACAGATGGCACAATTAGGTCTTACAGGAATCCCGTGGGATGAGAAATATGGTGGAGCTGGAGCTGACTATCTTAGCTATGTACTTGCTGTTGAAGAGTTGTCAAGAGTAGATGCATCCATTGGCGTAACTCTGTCTGCACATGTTTCCTTAGCAAGCTGGCCGATCTATAAATTTGGTACAGAAGAGCAAAAGCAAACATTTCTACGATCACTTGCAGAGGGTAAGAAAATGGGGGCATACTGTCTGACTGAGGCAGGGTCCGGCTCTGATTCAGCAGGGATGCGTACAACTGCTGTTCGAGATGGTGATCATTATGTGCTCAATGGTAACAAAATTTTTATTACGAATGCTGGCGAAGCTGAAATTTATATCGTTTTTGCAGTAACGAATCCTGAATTAAAACATAAGGGTGTAACAGCCTTCATTCTAGAAAAAGATATGCCAGGATTCTCTATGGGTAAAAAGGAGAAAAAGCTAGGAATTCGTTCTTCGCTCACACTAGAAGTGATTATGGAGGATGTACGTGTACCGGTGGCTAATCGTTTGGGCGAGGAAGGGCAAGGATTCAAAATTGCGATGATGACACTAGACGGTGGACGAAACGGTATTGCAGCTCAAGCTCTTGGAATTGCGCAAGGTGCGTTTGAACATGCCGTAAGCTACGCGAAGGAACGTATTCAATTTGGCAAACCGATTGCTGCGTTGCAAGCCATTCAGTTCAAATTAGCAGATATGGCTACTCAGATAGAGGCGGCAAGATTACTAACGTATCAAGCCGCTTGGTTAGAAGATAAAGGCTTGCCGTATGGAAAAGCGTCAGCTATGTCCAAGGTGTTTGCCGGTGACATTGCGATGCAAGTAACGACAGAAGCGGTGCAAGTGTTTGGAGGATATGGCTATACGCGCGAATATCCAGTAGAAAGATTTATGCGTGACGCTAAAATTACGCAGATATATGAAGGAACAAATGAAATACAGCGTGTGGTTATCAGTAACCTGCTGTTAAAAGAGTAGGAGCTGACCTACGTGCATCCGATAACCAAGCGAATACTGGCAGGAGATGTTCGCGCGGCTGCCAGAGCAATTACCTGGATTGAAGATGGCTTTCCTGAAAAGGGGCAGGTGTTACAGGAAATTTTCCCCCATACTGGCAAAGCACGATTAATTGGGTTAACGGGTTCCCCAGGAGCAGGTAAGAGTTCGTTAGTAGATGCATTGATTACTTATTTGCGTTCGCAACAGATTTCGGTCGGGGTCATTGCGGTTGATCCTACTAGCCCATTTACTGGTGGTGCTTTGTTAGGGGATCGTATTCGGATGCAGCATCATGCTCCTGACCGAGGCGTCTTTATAAGAAGTATGGGGACCAGGGGAAATTTAGGTGGTCTATCACGCAATACGAAAGAGGCAGTACGTGTTCTGGATGCTTATGGCTGTGAAGTTATTATTGTTGAGACAGTAGGGGTTGGGCAGTCTGAGTTAGACATTATGAAAATTGTTGATACAGTCGCTGTTGTACTAAATCCGGGAAGCGGGGATACTGTTCAGGCATTTAAGGCTGGAATTATGGAGATTGCTGATCTATTTGTCATTAACAAAGCTGATTTGCCTGGTCTGGATAAATTACTGACAGAGATTGAACAAATGATAGAGATCGTAAAGCATGATGCAAGCTGGCAACCTCCTCTTATACGTACAATTGCAACAGACCGAGTTGGGATAACTGATTTGTGGCAAGCTATCCATACACATGAGAGGTTCCTAACTGAATCGGGTGAAGGGGAAAAGCGTAGATCGTATCACTTACACGAAGAGGTAATGGAGTTAGTGAACCAGAATCTTTATCGTGTCATGCTACAAGGAATTGAACAAGGTGCATTTGCTAACGAGTTATATGAAGTAGCGAATCGACAGGTAGATCCTTATCATGCAGCAGAAAAAATGGTACGTATTTTTTTACAACGTTAACTTATGGGGTCGCTTTTGTTACAAGTCTGGCACGATTAGCCGCAAAAAGAGGATTGTAGCATAAATTGTGGATTAGTATAATGGGGAGAAACCAGAGACGTTAGTCAAATTGGTGAAAGGTGGCTTATTCGGTGCAAGAACGTAAGAAAGTAATCCCTTCCTTGGTGAAGGACCCAAAACTAATCGAAAAACGGCGTGAACAAATTATAGAGGCGGCCGTTGACCTATTTATACACAAAGGATTCCACAAAACAACTACGCGGGAAATTGCTCGTGCTTCTGGCTTTAGCATTGGAACGCTATATGAGTACATTGAATCCAAAGAAGATATCTTATATTTGGTTTGTGACTCTATTCATAATGAAATGGAAGAAAGACTGCGTGAAGCGATTACCTACAATGGTTCTGGTCTCAAAAGCCTCAAGCTCGCGTTGAAAAGCCTAATACGTGTTATGGATCAGGTAAATGATCGTGTGCTATTAATCTATCAAGAAACCAAGTCGTTACCACATGAAGCGATGACGTATGTGTTACGTCGAGAAGAGTCTATCACAGGCATTTTTGAAGAGATTTTGCATAAGGGGATGGAAGATGGTTCCATTCGGACTGATGAGCGCTATGTGAAGCTAATGGCTAACAACATCATGGTACTAGCTGAAATGTGGGTGTTCCGACGTTGGACACTTGGCAAGAGCTATACCCTGGACGAATACATCGAGAAACAGACCGAATTGCTTCTGCGGGATATCAGCGGACACGAATAGAGCCATCCCATAGATAAGGGGAGGCTGTCAAGGTGATAACAGAGGTCTATCGTCCAACTAATAAGATACGTTTTGTAACAGCAGCGAGTCTCTATGACGGACATGATGCTTCCATAAATATTATGCGTCGAATATTGCAATCCTCTGGAGCGGAAGTGATTCATTTGGGTCACAACCGCTCTGTCATGGAGATTGTTGATGCTGCTATTCAGGAGGATGTGCAAGGAATTGCCATCAGCTCCTACCAAGGTGGGCATGTCGAATTTTTTAAATATATGGTTGATTTACTACGAGAACGTGGGGCCGGTCATATTCGCGTGTATGGCGGAGGTGGTGGCGTAATCGTTCCTCGAGAAATTCGTGAATTAGAGGAATATGGTGTAGCTAAGCTGTTCTCACCAGATGATGGCAGGGAACTAGGGCTTCAAGGTATGATTAACATGATGATTCGTGAATGTGACTATCCGACAATGGCTTCCCTGCAAGCGGAAGTGGATTTGTTACAGGAAAAGAATATCCAGGCGGTTGCTCGCTTAATTACGTTGGCGGAGTATGATGTTGTCGATCATAAATGGTTCAATCAGGTTAGAGATACACTAGCTAGTCTAACTAGTGATGTGCCTGTCGTGGGTATTACAGGCACAGGTGGAGCAGGTAAAAGCTCGTTAACAGATGAATTAGTTCGGCGTTTTTTATATACGTATCCCGAAAAGACAATTGCCATTCTGTCGATAGATCCATCTAAACAAAAAACAGGTGGTGCACTTTTAGGTGACCGAATTCGAATGAACGCAAATAACACGCCACGTGTTTATATGCGTAGTTTAGCGACTAGACAATCGGGATCAGAATTGTCTCTTGCACTGCAAGATGCGATCCAGGTAGCTAAGGCTGCTTGCTTTGATTTAGTCATCGTGGAAACAAGCGGGATTGGACAAGGGGATGCTCGCATCAGCGAGCTTTGTGATTTGTCACTATATGTAATGACAAGTGAATACGGTGCTCCTTCTCAGTTAGAAAAAATTGATATGCTTGATTTTGCCGATTTGGTGTCCATTAACAAATTTGAGCGAAAAGGCTCAGAGGACGCTTTACGTGAAGTAAGAAAGCAGTATCGTCGTAATCATCAATTATTTGAAGTGGAAGATGAAAAGCTACCGATCTATGGCACGATTGCAAGTCAGTTTAACGATCCAGGCACCAATGCTCTTTTTGCGGCCTTGATGCGAGCGGTCGTTCAGAAAAAGCAGCTTGATTGGGATGTAGAGCATCTGGACCCAATGCCGATCTTAGCTCATAAACCACCACTCATTCCATCTGAAAAAATTACGTATCTTCAGGACATAGCTAATACAGTACGGAATTATCACAAGTTTAGTGAAGAGCAGGCAGGCTATGCGCGTAAACTGTATCAACTTAATGGAGCTTACAAAGTTTTAGCAGAGCAGGGCGCAGACGAAGCAGTGCTTGCTCAAGTAGCTTCTCAAATTACATTATTTGAAGAGAAATTGCATCCCGAATCAAAAAAGTGGCTGGAAAACTGGCCAAAACAAAAAGAATTGTATAAACAGGATCAGTTTGTCACAAAAATTCGCGATAAGGAAATAGTGACAAAGTTATTTTCTACATCACTTTCTGGATCACGGATTCCCAAGATTAGCACACCCATCATCCATGAGTGGGGGGATTTACTATCTTGGTCTATGAAAGAGAATGTCCCAGGGGAATTTCCATTTACCGCAGGTGTTTTTCCTTTTAAAAGAGAAGGAGAAGATCCACGTAGGCAATTTGCAGGAGAAGGGTCGCCAGAGCGTACTAATAAACGATTCCATTTCCTATCTAAAAATGATGATGCAAAACGATTGAGCACAGCATTTGATAGTGTGACGCTATATGGCCAAGATCCTCATGAGAGGCCTGACATTTATGGAAAGATCGGAACCAGCGGAGTAAGCATATGTACATTGGATGATATGAAAAAGCTGTATGCGGGCTTTGATCTTTGTGCCCCTTCCACTTCTGTTTCCATGACGATTAATGGGCCTGCGCCAATGATTTTAGCTATGTTTTTAAATACAGCTATTGAACAGCAGATAGAGAAATTCGTAGAGAGAGAAGGACGTCAACCTTCTGGAGAAGAGCTTTCGCAAGTTAAAGCCTATACTCTCTCGAACGTACGGGGAACAGTGCAAGCAGATATTTTAAAAGAAGATCAGGGACAAAATACTTGCATTTTCTCTACGGAGTTTGCCCTTCGTATGATGGGAGATATACAAGCATACTTTATAGAAAATAAAGTACGTAATTACTATTCTGTTTCTATCTCAGGCTATCATATAGCTGAAGCAGGGGCTAATCCCATTACACAATTAGCTTTTACACTTGCAAATGGCTTTACCTATGTGGAGTATTATTTAAGCCGTGGTATGAAAATTGACGAATTTGCTCATAATCTATCTTTCTTCTTCTCTAACGGACTTGATCCTGAATATACCGTAATTGGAAGGGTAGCTCGTAGGATTTGGGCAATCACTATGAAGAAGCGTTATGGTGCTAATGAGCGTAGCCAAAAATTAAAGTATCACATCCAAACATCTGGACGCTCCTTACATGCCCAAGAAATGGACTTTAATGATATTCGCACTACGCTACAAGCGCTTATAGCAATTTATGATAACTGCAATTCTTTGCACACTAATGCCTACGATGAAGCGATCACGACACCTACCGAAAATTCGGTACGTAGGGCAATGGCAATTCAAATGATTATTAATAAAGAATTGGGATTGGCAAAAAATGAGAATCCGTTGCAGGGTGCTTTTATCATTGAAGAGCTGACTGATTTAGTAGAGGAAGCTGTATTACAAGAATTTGAACGGTTAAGTATGCGTGGTGGAGTATTAGGGGCCATGGAAACACAATATCAACGAGGGAAGATTCAAGATGAGTCAATGTATTACGAAATGAGGAAACATTCAGGTGATTTACCGATCATTGGAGTTAACACTTTCCTAAATCCAAATGCTTCTGAAGATGACTATGAAATTGAGTTGGCAAGGGCTACAGATACGGAAAAGCAACAACAAATTGATAATATGCGTGCTTTTCAGCAAAGACATGCACAACAAATTCCTGGAGCTTTAAAGAAGCTACAAGAGGCTGCGTTAACAGGCGGGAATGTATTTGCTGAATTAATGGAGACGGTAAAAGTGGCTTCTCTTGGTCAAATTACGGGAGCCTTGTATGAAGTAGGCGGACAATATCGACGTAATATGTAAGACGGATTATGCCCCAGTAGTTACTATTCTTCTGGGGTATTTCTGTTGCTTTCATCGATTTAGTATTTTTCGACAATATCAGTCTGGAAGGGCGTCGTCGAATTAAATTAGGAAGGAATTAGAGCTTTACAGTCGAGAAAGGGGAAGTTTCCGCGTGCACATACATATTTTTCAGGACATTGTTTGCCCTTGGTGCCGCATAGGTATTGCTTCTTTGCTGGGTACTCTCCAAGAGTGGCAAGCAGAGGAAGTAACCCTTCACTATCATGCCTTTACTATTGATCCTTATTTACCAAATGAAGGGGTACCCTTTCGAGTAAATATGGAACGTCTGCTAGGGGGGAAAGAGCAAGTAGGTAAAGCCTTAGAATACGTAACAGCTATGGGACAGGAAATCGGCTTGCATTTTTGCTTTGACCAAATAAAGATACGCGCTCATCCTGACCTAGCTCATTCTCTCTTAAAACTGACCCCACTTGCTCAACAAACAAGTATGCTACAGACCCTACAGCGGGCATATTTTGAAGAAGGTTTAGATATTGGAAACATAGAAGTTATATTACAAATTGCTGACATCTTTGGGTTAGATAAACACGAGGTTGAGGAAAAATTACAGAGTGGTAGGATGGCAATCTATCTACAATCAGACTATGAATTAGCAGAACATTATGAAGTAAAGGCCGTTCCATTTTTTGTGATAAATCACAGTCTAATCGTGACCGGAGCCCAAACGATTCCAACCTTTTTGCAGGCTCTTAAGAAGGTAACGTGTGATGAATCGTAGTGCGAAACATTTTATCAGGAATACGTACGTAAATGTAGAGATATGTAGATGAAAAAAGCTTTTCTTTTTGTAGGGTTTGAATCACTTGCATTTTCGGATAAAATAGGGAATACTGTATGATAGCCAAGTTTTGTTTGAAAGGACGTGCCTTGCTTGAGTAAATTACTTCAGCAATATAATGAAGAGAAGTTGCAAGAGATGGCGATGGTTGATATCGCTTATGAAATCCTAAGAGAAACAAACCGCCCTAATAATTTCCGTGAACTAATGAACGAAATTGCTATCTTGCGTAAACTGACAGAAGAGCAATTGATGGCTGTCATTGCTCAAGTGTATACAGAAGTAAATATCGATGGTCGTTTTGTATGTATCGGTGAGAATACATGGGGATTAAAACGCTGGTACGCAACGGAAGCAGTTGAAGAAAGCCAAGAAGGCGGAGTTAAAAAGAAAAAAGCTGCTGTTGTTGACGACTTTGAAGACTTCGATATGGAAGATGATGATGTTGCTGAAGTCTTTGAAGAGGAAGATGATATCTCCCTGTTTGAAGAGGAAGAAGAGGAAGACGAAGACGAAGACTTTGTTGATGAAGAAGAGGTTGATTCTGATGATGAGATCGAAGACATCGATGAAGAAGATGAAGATCTAGAGGACGAGGATCTTTTTGAAGAAGACGAAGAAACCGTGGGAGAAGAGGAAGAAGATCAGGAGTCTGATAAGTAAGCAACTATCGACTTTCACGACTTTATCCTTGACTTTCATTTCTGCCCATTATAAAATACTTTTTGGGCTTCACATGAAGATTTGTCATATATGAAAGAATAACAAACAAAAGCGCCCCTATTCAGCAGAGATGTTGAGATAGGACCCCGCTTTTGTTTTTTCTTTTTGTAGCACCCTACTTAATAACTGTTCATCAAAAATGTTGAAATAAGGGAAAAGAGGGGACGTAGGCGATATGGCGAAGTATATATTTGTTACAGGTGGGGTCGTTTCCTCGCTAGGTAAAGGGATTACAGCTGCTTCACTAGGACGGTTGCTTAAAAACAGAGGATGCAAGGTTACTATTCAAAAATTTGATCCATATATAAATGTTGACCCAGGAACAATGAGTCCATTTCAACATGGTGAGGTATTTGTAACTGATGATGGTGCAGAAACCGATTTGGATCTTGGCCACTATGAGCGTTTTATTGATATTAACCTGAGTGCTAATTCTAATGTAACAACCGGTAAGATTTATTCTAGTGTTATTAGTAAAGAACGTCGTGGGGATTACTTGGGTGGTACTGTACAAGTTATTCCACATATCACCAATGAAATTAAAGAGCGTGTATTCCGTGCTGGTCGTGAAACGAATGCCGATGTTGTTATCACTGAAATTGGTGGTACAGTAGGGGACATTGAGAGCTTACCTTTCCTTGAAGCGATTCGTCAAATCAAGAGCGATGTAGGTGTCTCCAACGTCATGTATATCCACGTAACACTGATTCCGTACATTCGTGCAGCCGGTGAAATGAAGACAAAGCCAACGCAGCATAGTGTAAAAGAATTGCGTAGCTTGGGAATTCAGCCAAATGTGATCGTAACGAGAACAGAACAGCCGCTCTCTCAAGATATGAAGGACAAGCTTGCTCTATTCTGCGATATTGATAAAAATGCCGTAATTGAATGTCGTGATGCAGATACGTTGTATGAAGTACCACTAATGCTACAAGAGCAAGGTTTGGATGATTATGTATGCAAACACTTTGGTTTGTCTTGCCCTCAGGCTGATATGACCGAGTGGAGTGCACTTGTGGAACAAGTAAAAAGCTTACATCATAATACTCGCATTGCGATTGTGGGTAAATATGTTGAGCTACATGATGCGTATCTGTCAGTAGCTGAAGCACTTTATCACGCTGGATTTGCTAATGATACCGATATTGAAATTAAATGGGTTAATTCTGAAGAGGTTACAGATGAAAATGTAGCTGAAGTTTTGGGAGACGTTCATGGTATTTTAGTTCCAGGTGGTTTTGGAGATCGTGGAATTGAAGGAAAGATCACTGCAACTCGCTTCGCCCGTGAGAATAAGATACCATTCTTTGGGATTTGCCTAGGGATGCAAGTAGCAGTTATTGAATATGCTCGTCATATGCTACATCTAACTGGTGCGAACAGCTCAGAAATTGATCCTTCCACTAGCTATCCTGTTATTGATCTATTGCCAGAACAGAAGGATATTGAAGATAAAGGTGGTACAATGCGTCTTGGCCTTGGACCAACAAAAGCAAAAGAAGGTACAATGGCAGCGCAAGCTTATGGTAGCACGTTGATTTATGAACGTCACCGCCATCGTTATGAAGTAAATAATGAATACCGTGATCAACTGGAAAAAGCAGGTTTGGTTATTTCCGGTACAACGCCAGACGGTAAATTAGTAGAGATGGTTGAGCTGAAGGAGCATCCATGGTTCTTAGCTGCTCAGTTCCATCCGGAATTTACTTCTCGTCCGAACCGTCCTCAACCATTATTCCGTGAGTTTGTGAAAGCTGCCTTACTTTCTCATCAGTAATAAAACATAAGTATAGCAGTATCTTATAAATAGCCACAGGCTGTCGAATTTCTCGACAGCCTGTTTTTGTTACGAGCCGTGAAGCTTGTTGTAACAAGGAAAGAGATTTCATTAATCAAAGCCGTGAGCAAATGTTAAAAGTAACGAAATTATAGGAAAATTATGTAATTCAGAGGCTTGCTACAATCTACTGGAAAAATAAAGATGGAATGTGGCAGGATTTCCGACCGTCAAGGCGTATTTTAGTAATTAGAAGCAAAGGAACGAGGGGGAAGCAATATGCAGGACAAGAAGGTACTAGTCGTGGATGACCAGTACGGCATCCGCATCCTACTATATGAGGTATTGGGTAAGGAAGGATACTGCACTTTCCAGGCGGCTAACGGCAAACAGGCACTCGAAATCGTCGAAAATGAGTCTCCAGATCTCGTCATTTTAGATATGAAGATTCCCCGAATGGACGGCATAGAAATTTTAAAACACATTAAAAAGATAAACAAAGATATTAAAGTAATTATGATGACTGCGTATGGTGAACTAGATATGATTAAGGAAGCAACGCAACTGGGAGCGCTTACTCATTTTACCAAACCTTTTGATATTGATGAATTACGCTGTGTAGTCAATCAACAATTAGTCAGTTAGTCACAAGTTCTCTGTTAATAAAGGCGTCGTTGTGGTATAATAACCCCGTATTGTAAGTAGTGAAATACAGAGAGTTAGGATTAGGAGGACATACCGAAATGCAATTAGTACCTATGACCGCCTTTATTGAGGACGCAAAGAAAAATAAGTATGCTGTTGGACAATTCAATTTGAACAACCTAGAATTTACGCAAGCGATTACCGAAGCAGCTATGGAGGAGAAATCCCCTGTAATCTTTGGAGTTTCCGAAGGTGCTATGCGTTATATGGGTATTGAGTATACAGTAGCAATGGCTAAAGCCGCTGCTAAAACTGCTGGTGTACCAATTGCGCTACACTTGGATCATGGTAGCAACTTTGATGTTGTTATGAAATGTATCCAAGCTGGATTCTCTTCTGTTATGTTCGATGGTTCTCACCATTCCTTCGAAGATAACATCCGTTTGACTAAACAAGTTGTAGAAGCTGCCCATGCTGTAGGAGTATCTGTTGAGGGTGAGCTAGGTACAATTGGCGGAGTAGAAGACGATCTACAAGTAGCTGAAGAAGATGCTAGCTTAGCAAAACCAGAAGAAGCTATTCGTTTCTGGGAAGAGACTAAAGTTGACTACCTAGCTATTGCTGTAGGTACTGCTCATGGTATGTACAAAGGTGAACCAAAAATCCATTTCGATATTATCGAAAAAGTAGTGAAAAACATCGGCGCTCCAATCGTATTGCACGGTGGATCTGGTGTACCAGACGAAGCGATCCGTCAAGCTATCTTGCACGGTGCTGGTAAAATCAACGTAAACACTGAAAACCAAGTTGCTTGCACAGCTGCAATCCGTAAAGTACTAGCTGAAAAACCTAACGAAATCGATCCTCGTAAATACATGGGTCCTGCTCGTGAGGCAATCAAGCAAACTGTTATCGAGAAAATTCGTTTGTTTGGAAGTAATAACCGCGTCTAATTCAGGAGGGTACCCATGCGTTTCTTCATAGACACAGCGAATGTTGATGAAATTCGGGAGATTCATGAGTGGGGAGTCGTTTCTGGCGTAACCACCAATCCATCTCTAGTAGCCAAGGAAGGCCGCGATTTCATCGAAACATTAAAAGAGATTCTTGATATTGTAGATGGTCCTATCAGTGCAGAAGTTATTAGCATTGATGCAAAAGGTATGATCGAAGAAGGAGAAAAACTGGCTAGTCTATCGAAAAACATCGTCATTAAGGTGCCGATGACAGAAGAAGGGCTAAAAGCTGTAAAGATTTTCTCAAAACGCAAAATTAAAACCAATGTAACATTAGTTTTTAACGCGAACCAAGCATTGATGGCTGCAAGAGCAGGGGCTACTTATGTATCTCCGTTCCTTGGCAGACTGGATGATATTGGCTACGACGGCATGCAACTCATCGCAGACATCACAGAAATCTTTGCTGTCCATGACATAGAAACGGAAATTATTGCAGCAAGTATTCGTCATCCTTTACATGTGACGGAGGCTGCAAAGCTTGGGGCGGATATTGCCACCATTCCTCATAAAGTATTTAAACAACTCTTGCAGCATCCTTTAACTAGCAGTGGGATTGAGAAATTCCTTGCCGATTGGGAAAATATGCAAAAGTAATTTAAACCGAAGAGCACCTTTTCCAGTGGAGAAGGTGCTTCTTTACCTTAATGACCTCTTCTATCCTCGTTTTCTCTTTTTGCCCATTAAACATGTAATGATAATAAGGTTGATTTACAGCCTGCAAAACATGAAGGACTAGACTATCTGCAATAGAGGGTATATTCTGAATAGGTGCAAGAACATCATTTAGGGAGATTAAATGTATGGATAAATTGCTAATACAGGGTGGAATCCCATTGTGTGGAAAAGTAGGGATTAGCGGTGCAAAGAATAGTGCTGTTGCGTTAATTCCCGCTGCGATTCTCGCTGACGGACCTGTTGTCATTGAGAATTTGCCACATATTGAGGATGTGGAAGTATATGTAGAGCTCCTTCGGGAGATGGGGGCAGATGTTTTGTTTGAGGATGATTGGATAGAAGTTGATGGACGTCCTATCTCAGAAACATTTATGCCGAATGGTAAGGTAAAAAAATTACGTGCTTCTTATTATTTATGGGGTGCACTGCTTGGCAAGTTTAAAGAAGCTCAAATTGGATTGCCAGGTGGCTGTGATTTAGGACCAAGACCGGTTGATTTGCATATAAAAGGTTTTGAAGCCCTTGGTGCAGTTGTTGAAAATCGAAAAGGTGTTATGATTATTCGTGCGGAGCGTTTGAAGGGCGCACGTATTTATATGGATTTGGTTAGTGTAGGCGCTACTATTAACATCATGTTGGCTGCGGTCTATGCGGAAGGAATCACAACAATTGAAAACGCTGCACATGAACCAGAGATTGTAGACGTAGCAACATTATTAAACAATATGGGTGCTAAGATATCTGGTGCGGGAACAGATGTAATTCGTATTCAAGGTGTAGACAAATTGCGCGGTTGCCGACATACTATAATACCAGACCGTATCGAAGCCGGAACGTATATGATTGCTGCTGCTGCAACCGGTGGAGATGTGACGTTAGAAAATGTTATTTCGAAGCACATGGAACCCGTTTCGGCTAAACTTCGTGAAATAGGTGTGGAAATAATCGAAGGTGACGATACAATCCGAGTCATCGGACATAAAAATTATCGTGCAGTCGACATTAAAACAAGTCCATATCCTGGATTTCCTACTGACTTACAACAACCTATGACCACATTATTAACACAATCAAAAGGAACAAGTATTGTCACTGATAATATATATAGTGCTAGGTTCCGGCATGCAGACGAATTGAGGCGCATGGGAGCAACACTAAAAATTGAAGGGCGATCCGCTGTGTTGGAGGGACCCTCTAAATTGATGGGCGCAAAGGTAGTAGCTTCTGATTTACGAGCGGGAGCAGCTTTAGTAATAGCAGGCTTACTTGCACAAGGAACTACAGAAGTTGAGGGACTTGGACATATCGACAGAGGTTATGAAAATTTGGTACAGAAACTTCAAAATCTTGGTGCCAGAGTTACGCGAGAAAAGCTGCATGAAGCCGAACAAAAATGAGGAGGACAATCGAGATGGAGCGCAGTCTCACACTTGAATTGGTTCGTGTAACGGAAGCGGCCGCTTTGGCTTCCGCAAGATGGATGGGTACGGGTAAAAAGGATGAAGCAGATGGGGCAGCAACGCAAGCGATGCGATCTGAATTTGAAAATATACCCATGGATGGTGTTGTAGTAATAGGGGAAGGCGAAATGGATGAAGCGCCTATGCTCTACATTGGGGAAAGATTAGGTCAGGGAGTGCCACCTTTCGTAGATGTTGCAGTTGATCCACTTGAGGGTACTAACATAGTAGCCAAAGGTACATGGAATGCTATCTCTGTCATTGCGATTGCTGATAGAGGCAATTTATTGCATGCACCTGACATGTACATGGAAAAAATTGCGGTAGGCCCCAATGCAGTAGGGAAAGTAGACATTGATGCTCCAATACGTGATAATTTAAAAGCAGTCGCTTTAGCTAATGGAAAAGATATGAGCGATCTGGTTGCCTGTGTGCTAGATAGGGATCGGCACAGTCGCATTATTGAAGAGATTCGTGCAGCTGGAGCGCGTATAAAATTAATTCCTGATGGAGATGTAGCGGCAGCGATTAATACTGCCTTTCCTGATACAGGTGTGGATATTCTTTTTGGATCAGGTGGAGCTCCTGAAGGGGTTTTAGCAGCGGTAGCTCTAAAATGTTTAGGTGGAGAAATTCAGGGCAAGTTATTGCCTCAGAATGATGAAGAATTGCAACGATGTTTGAAGATGGGCCTAACTAACCCGCACCAGGTTTTGCATATGGATCAGTTGGTTAAAGGAGACGATGCCATTTTTGCAGCTACGGGTGTTACGGATGGAGAATTGCTACGAGGTGTTCGTTTTCAGGGAATGAGAGCGACAACACATTCTGTGGTAATGAGGGCCAAGACTGGAACGATTCGTTTCATTGAAGGTAACCACCGCTTAGAAAAGAAACCTGGCTTAGTATTATAGGTAATTTTTAGGAAATAATAATAGTAGAAAGTGCAAAGAGTGGTGGAATAATACGTGCTTTTATCAGAATTAGAAGAAAAGAAATTAACCGATTTGTATAAGTTGGCAAAAGACTTTCAAATTCCTTATTACTCACAACTTAAAAAGAAAGAATTAATCTTTGCCATATTACGAGCTCAGGCTGAGCGAGATGGGCTTATGTTTATGGAAGGTGTGTTGGAAATCTTACCGGAAGGGTTTGGTTTCCTTCGCCCTATCAATTATTTACCTAGCCCCGAAGATATTTATATTTCCCAGTCCCAAATTCGACGTTTTGATTTAAGGAATGGAGATTTAGTATCAGGAAAAGCAAGAGCGCCGAAAGAAACAGAACGTTACTTCGGATTATTGCAAGTAGAAGCTGTTAACGGTCAAGACCCTGAGATGGCATCCGAAAGACTGCATTTCCCCGCCTTAACACCGCTGTATCCTCAAGAAAAACTTGCGTTGGAAACGTCACCTACTAAGCTTTCTGTTCGGTTGATGGATATGATAGCACCTGTTGGTCTGGGACAGCGCGGATTGATTGTAGCGCCACCTAAGGCTGGTAAGACGATGTTGCTAAAGGAAATTGCTAATAGCATTTCTGCTAATAACCCAGATATTCATCTATTTGTTTTGCTTATTGATGAGCGTCCAGAGGAAGTAACAGATATGCAACGCTCTGTTAAAGGTGAGGTTATTGCTTCTACCTTTGACGAGGTACCGGAGAACCACATTAAAGTTGCAGAACTGGTTTTGGAACGAGCAAAACGCTTAGTAGAGCATAAGAAGGATGTTGTCATTCTCTTAGATTCCATTACCCGTTTGGCCCGTGCCTATAACTTGGTAATTCCTCCAAGTGGCCGTACGCTGTCTGGTGGTATTGATCCTGCAGCCTTCCATCGCCCGAAAAGATTCTTCGGTTCGGCTCGTAATGTTGAAGAGGGTGGTAGCTTAACAATTTTGGCTACTGCTTTGGTGGAAACTGGGTCACGTATGGACGACGTTATTTATGAAGAGTTTAAAGGGACAGGCAATATGGAATTGCATTTGGATCGTAAATTGGCAGAGCGCCGAATATTCCCAGCTATCGATATTAGACGATCTGGTACACGTCGGGAAGAAATGCTTTTGTCCAAAGAAGAATTGGATAAGCTGTGGTTAATTCGTAAGAACATGAGCGAAAGTCATGATTTTGTGGAAACTTTCTTGAAAAAATTAGGCGATTCTAAAACGAACGAGGAATTTTTACAAGGCCTTGATAGCATCAACCCTTCAAAGACATCAAAAGGTAAAACATATACAACATCAACGACGGCGGGTTAATCCCCCGTCATTTTTTTTAGATTGGCGCATAAAATAGTCATATGCACATGAGGGGAGGTTACCCGGATGGATGCCAATCACCCAACGCTTATTACTGAGTGGAAAAGTAGTGGGGAAGCAAAACAAGCCGTCGTGGAACAAACTCTGTTTGAGGTGTTTAATCCGTACTCGTCTATTGAGGTCAATAAGGCTAAAAGCAAGCGTGCCATCACTTCGTACACCGTTCAAAAAGGGGACACGCTCTCTCGTATATCGGAACAATATGGAATTACGCTACAGCAGTTGATTCAGGATAATAAACTAAGGAATCCTAATATGGTTGGAATTGGGATGAAGCTAGTGATCGGTAAAAAGGAGATGACCCACACAGTAGAAGCTGGTGAATCGTTAGAACGTATTGCTAACAGATATCAAGTATCCAAAGACGAGATTATAAATCGCAATCCTTTGCTCAAGGCGATCCCAGATTGTCTTTATCAGGGACAGCGTTTAACGATACCAGTAGAAGCTAGTGAATCTGCATTAGCAGGAACGGTTGAAATGCGAAGACAAATGGCACAGGTAGCTAGTAGAAGCATAAATCTAAATCGTGTGATGGAGTGGCCGATTCCAGCACCGACTGTAACAAGTGATTTTGGATCACGATGGGGTAAAATGCATAAAGGCGTAGATCTATGGAATGAACGGCGAGGTAATACGCCTATTATGGCAGCAAAAGAGGGATTTGTAGTAGAGGCTGGGGCAATTCGTAGTGGATATGGACGAATGGTAGTGTTGGATCATGGTAATGGATTACAAACCTTTTATGCGCACATGCGCAAAATTAATGTTGTAGCTGGGCAATATGTGCATCAAGGAGATGTGCTTGGCTTTATGGGGAAAACGGGGGATTCTACTGACTACCACCTTCATTTTGAAGTAAGGCAGGATGACATTCCTCTAAATCCTATGCGCTATTTACGGAAGTAGTCTCCACGTTTACAATGCTCTCTGTATACGCTACAATTGTCACCAGCAGAAAGAGAGGCGGATGTAATTCATGTATTTGGTGTATGCAGATAAAAAAGGCCAGGTGTATGACCATCATGCTGTTCTGGCGATTGCCAGAAACGGCGACATCCTAACGGAGATACTAGAGGAAGAATTGATTCCTCTACCAGAGGGTTCTACATTGGTTAGTTTGCCTGATACGGTTCCGGTCGGAATGGATGAGAACACCGGTAAAATGACTAAGCTAGATGGTTATACTGCGGTAGGAGCGTTGATCCCGCAAGGTTTTACACGCTTATTACTTCCTGGTTACATCAAAACAAACAAAGAAAGTAAATTTCCTCTATTTGGTTACACAGCAGTCGTTTGGAAAGACGATGCTTTTTGGGTGGCTGCTCGAAAAAGTGATGAACCACATAATTGGAATCCAGATAATTTTCCAATGGAAGAGTTGCGTGGCAAGGTAGATGATACTCTCAAGCAATTTCCAGAAAATAGAATTTTGCAGCATTTGTCTCACTGTGCGTTAGAATATGAGTGTTTAACCGCATCCAACAACTTTTTCCACCGTTGGGAAGGTAGCTTACCAGTATCTAAAACCTGTAATGCTGGTTGCTATGGCTGTATCTCGGAGCAACCAGATGATAGTGGCTTCCCTTCTCCTCAAACCCGTATGAACTTTAAACCGACGGAGGACGAGCTGGTAGAGGTAATGTTGCATCACCTACAAACCCCAGAAAGCATTATTAGTTTTGGACAAGGGTGTGAAGGTGAGCCATCTACTATGGCGTCGATTATTATTCCTGCAATGCGACGCGTTCGTGAACGTACGAACATGGGCTACATCAATATTAATACAAATGCTGGATTAACTGATCATATTAGAGGAATTGTTGATGCAGGTCTTGATCTCATGCGAATTAGTACAATCAGCGCAATTGAGGAGCATTACAATGCTTATTATCGTCCGCGAGGCTATACGCTAGAAAATGTGGCTCGCTCTGCTGAGTATGCTACGAGTCAGGGTGTCTACACATCCATTAACTATCTGTGCTTCCCAGGTGTATTTGATCGGGAAGAGGAGATGGAAGCAATGATTGAATTTATCAAGCGGACAGGTATTAAGTTAATTCAATTGCGCAATCTAAATATTGATCCAGAAAGCTATTTAGACATGATTCCAAAAGCCCAAGGAGAAATATTTGGCATGAAGCAGGCGATTGAAATCTATCAACAGGAATTACCTGATGTGGTGATTGGATCGTTTACACATGTGCCTCCTGAGTACCAACGCAGGCAGAAAAATAGCAATTAGACTTTTGTTTCCAATCAAGTCAGTATGGTTGCAATAGACACATAGACGTGATACTATTCATTTATGTGTTTTATATAACTCTGATTCGGCAAACGATTCAGGGCGGAAAGAGGTGCATAGAGATGAAACAAGGTATTCATCCAAACTACAAAACGGTTAAAGTAACTTGCGCATGTGGCAATGAGTTCGAATCCGGCTCTGTAAAAGATGTCCTTCGCGTAGAGGTTTGCTCCGCTTGCCATCCGTTTTACACTGGTAAACAAAAGTTTATCGATGCTGGCGGCCGTGTAGATCGTTTCAAACGCAAATACAATCTTTCCTAATTATAGGAAAAAAACAAAGCTCAGGTGGAAGTCATTCTACCTGGGCTTGTTGTTATGATAGAGCTTTTTTGTTCGTAAGAGGTGCTTTGACTATATCTCTCCATTGGCGATCCTCCCATAAAGTGATATGATGTTACAGTTGCTTGGAACGGAAACGAAGAAAAGAATGGCGACAGAGGGAGAATGCGGAGTGGCTCAATTGTATTTTCGATATGGTGCAATGAACGCATCCAAGTCTATTCAATTGCTAACAGTAGCACATAACTATGAACAATCCGGTAAGAAGGTAATGGTATTCACACCGGAAATTGATGACCGTTATGGTGTAGGGATGGTAGCGTCCAGAGTCGGGATTTCACGAGAGGCATTTCCGATTCAGAATACCACTGATCTGTATCGGGTTGTAAAAGAAGAGCAAGAGAAACCTCATTGTGTATTAGTAGATGAGGGGCAGTTTTTATCGGAAGAACATGTAAGGCAATTGGCGAGAATTGTAGATGAATTAAATATCCCTGTTATCGTATACGGACTTTTAAAAGACTTTAAAAATCAATTATTTCCTGGCAGTCAAGCTTTGCTCTGTGAAGCTGATAAGATTGAGGAAATTAAAACAGTATGTGTTTTCTGTAATAAAAAAGCGACACATATTCTAAAATTCCAGCAAGGTAAACCGGTTTACACAGGGGAAACGATTCAAATAGGTGGAGAAGAAACCTATAGTAGTGTTTGTCGTAGACACTACTATCAGCCGCCTGGGCTTCCAAAAACCTTGCCTGTTGATTTCGACAATTGTAAGTAACAACGTAATAGAGAGAGCTATCTCTTTTTTTGCATGGGTGTGGGAGTGCTTGCACACACTAGGCAAAGCGGGAGGTGGCTTTTTTGATAAAAGAAAGCAAAAATGGTACAAGCCTATTCTTAAGTAAAAGCTTGATTGTGAGTTGTGTTGTTCTAGGGGTGGTGATAGGTGGGTGTGCTTCATCTTCTCAGCCTAAAGTACAACAGCAGGAAAAAAAGCAGCCTATTAACCAATCGATGCGACAACAACAGAAGCTACAGCAGGTTCCAAAAGAGCAAAAGCCATATAAGACTATGGGTGAAAAAAAAACAGCCTCCCAATTGCTTCAGGAAATGGAACAAGAGGCGAAGAGGGTTCAAGGTGTAGAAAATGCGCGTATCACGATCCGAGAAAAAGATGTGTATGTCACACTTGATCTCAAGCGGAACGTGACGGCTGCAGAAGCTCGTAAGATTGAGCATCATGTCATAGATGCCTTGCATAAAAAGAGTGGGCGCTACGATTTTCATGTAACTTCCTACGATGGATATCATTCATAGTGAAGGTGTAAAAAACTCGGTAAGTAAGCCGAGTTTTTCTTTCTGTGATGTATAGAGCTGATAGGCAAATCCTTTGACTTTCAAAGCGAAATCTACTATAATTTTGATGTTATGCATTGATTTATAGCTTGTATATAAAAAGCTTACAGGAAATTGGGAAAAATGGGGTGAGAAGCTATGTTTAAACGCCTATCTGCTGTTGAAGAGCGTTACGAAGAAGTTACAAACCTTTTGTGTGACCCCGACGTAATTAGTGATACAAAAAAGCTACGTGAGCTCTCCAAAGAACAATCTTCTTTGGAAGATATGGTCACCGCGTACCGTGAATATAAATCTGTTCTTACTCAACTTGATGATTCTAAGGCTATGTTTGAAGAAAAATTGGACGATGAGATGCGTGAGATGGTTAAGATGGAGATCGCTGAACTGTCCAAAAGTAAGGAAGAGCTGGAAAATCGTCTGAAAATCTTACTATTGCCGAAAGACCCGAACGATGATAAAAACGTTATTGTTGAAATTCGTGGTGCAGCAGGTGGAGATGAGGCGGCTTTATTTGCTTCAAGCTTATATCGAATGTACACTCGTTTTGCAGAGCGTCATGGGTTCAAAATCGACGTAATGGAAGCGAATGAAACAGATATTGGTGGATTTAAAGAGGTCGTGTTTGCTGTGAATGGCAGAGGTGCTTATAGCAAACTTAAATTTGAGAGCGGTGCACATCGTGTACAGCGCATTCCGTCTACAGAGTCTGGCGGTCGTATTCATACGTCCACAGCTACAGTTCTTGTATTACCTGAGGTTGAAGAAGTGGACGTTGAAATTAGTGATAAAGATATTCGTATTGACACGTTCTGTTCCAGTGGTGCGGGTGGACAGTCTGTTAATACTACGAAATCAGCGGTGCGTGTTACTCACCTACCGACTGGTATCATGGTATCTTGTCAGGATGAGAAGTCTCAGCATTCCAATAAGGATAAAGCATTAAAAATTCTGCGTGCTCGTTTGTCTGATTTCTATCGCCAACAAGCGAATGCTGAAATTGATGCGAACCGTAAATCCTTAGTGGGTACTGGTGACCGTAGTGAACGTATTCGTACCTATAACTTCCCACAAAGCCGCGTAACTGATCACCGCATTGGTTTAACGCTACATCGTCTGGAAAATATTCTAGATGGAGATATGGATGAAATCATTGATAATCTCATTATGCACGAGCAAACGGAGCTAATGAAAAACGATGCCAGCGCATAAGATGAATTCAATGAATAATGTGAGAGAAGCCCTGCTCTGGGCTTCTTCCTTTTTAGGAGAAGCCGGTACGAAAGATCCACGGTTTGAAGCTGAATTAATTATTCGTCATGTACTCAGAATGAATCGGGCGAGTTTCTTAGCATCTATGCCTGACCCGATTAATGCTGATGAGATAGCTTCTATTCGAGTGTTACTTGAACGAAGAGCTGCTCATGAACCTATTCAGTACATCTTGGGTGAACAAAACTTTTATGGGCGTGATTTTATTGTAGCACCAGGTGTACTGATTCCACGTCCAGAAACAGAGTTATTAATTGAACAGGTCCTCTTGCATTCCCAACGATTTTGGAGTCCAGAGCAGCCTTTATCTGTTGTGGATTTTGGAACGGGCAGTGGGGCAATCACGCTAACGCTGGCAGCGGAAAAACCGAATTGGCAACTAGCGACTGTAGATATTTCTTTGGACGCTATAGCGATTGCCAAGAAAAATGCTGAGCGATTAGATGTAGCAGAAAGAGTTCGTTTTATACAAGGTGATTTAGTTGAGCCAATCCTCGACACGGGCGAGCGTGTAGACATCTTAGTGTCTAACCCACCCTATATTCCAAGTACTGATGTGGACGAATTGGACAAGGAAGTTCTTGGCTATGAACCACGTTTAGCTCTTGATGGAGGAACAGACGGCTATATTTTCTATCGTAGAATTTGTGAAGCATTACCACGATTGTTGGCACCGACTGCACTGGTGGCTTTTGAAGTAGGAATCTATCAGGCAGAGGCAGTAGCTCAACTTATGAAGGAATCAGGCGCCATTGATGAAGTATTCATTTATCCTGATTTGGCGGGAATAGATCGGATTATTGTTGGCTATCGACTACACAATTAAAAATAGTATAAAGAACCGGGTTTATCACGAGCTCTTTTTGCCCATACTGTTTGCTAGAGAGACAGTATATGAGGGGAGAGTTGGTTATGATGAAACGGTTCTTTTTTGTCTTATTTGGTTTAGCGGTCGCGTTAATGAGTTGGGAAGGGCAAATAGCATCGGCAAATATACATAGCAATGGTCCGATTCCACAAGAATCTATTCGCCTGCGTATTTTAGCAAACAGTGATTCCATGGAGGATCAATGGCTGAAACGTGAAGTGCGTGATGCGATTATTGCAGAAATGAACAAATGGATAAAAGAGATTCATAGTTATGACCAAGCTCGTCTACTTGTAGCTGATCATATGAATGAAATAAAAAAAATTGTGGATAAAACAATCGCTGAACGAGGCTATTCCTATCCGGCAGAGGTATATTTCGGACGAGTTGAATTTCCTACCAAGCAATACGGTTCATACATTTATCCAGCGGGTGATTATGAAGCCCTGCGTGTACGCATTGGTAAAGCAGAAGGACAAAATTGGTGGTGTGTATTATTTCCCCCATTATGTTTTATTGATTTGTCTAATGGGGACGGGATTGCCAAAAGGGATGACGCTGTGGATAACTTGTCGGGTACTGTGGAGGAAGAGATACAAGTGGTAGAATCTGCACAAAGTACTATGGGAAATAGAGATTTGCAACCGCAATTAAACAGAGAAAATTCTGATAATTATAACGAAAAAGAAACAGGTATTGTACGGGAAGAGATGGCAGAGAATATTGATACAGCAGCTATTGTACCTAATGACCAAGCTTCTAAAGTGGAAGTACGCTCCTTTATATGGGACAAACTTCGCTCCTGGTTTTAAGCTGGGAAATAATATTGCTCCCCCTCCAGCCTGTCCCATTTGGATAGGCTTTTTTTAATAGAAAAGTCACAAAAATCAATAGTTTTATCCACAGGTTACCCACAGCCTGTTGAAAACTTTTTTGGAAAAACATATACTATGGAAGCAAAGCGAGCACGAATAACGAAAAAGAAAGGGTTTATCGGATGGAACAGAATATACTGACAAAGGTTTGGGTTGTGGATAAGAATGTGGAAGACCAAAAAAGTTGTGCACATCTTGTGGATGCAGCAAAACTTGTCGAATCAGGAGAGCTTGTTGCGTTTCCTACCGAAACGGTTTATGGGTTAGGAGCGAACGCTTTATCTGATGAGGCTGTGGAAAAAATCTTCGTTGCTAAGGGTAGGCCGAGTGATAATCCACTGATCGTCCATATTGGTGAAAAATCACAACTAGACGCTGTGGCCACTGACATCCCTGTGAAAGCAAGACAGCTGATGGAGGCATTTTGGCCAGGTCCACTTACTATGTTTTTACCCAAGAGAGCAGGAATTGCCTCCAAAGTAACGGCAGGATTATCTACAGTTGGAGTACGCATGCCAGATCACCCTGTTGCTCTAGAATTAATTAAACAGGCGCATGTTCCAATAGCAGCACCAAGCGCAAACCGTTCTGGTCGTCCCAGTCCTACTACAGCTCAGCATGTCCTGGAGGATTTAGAGGGAAGAATTACAGGGATTGTGGACGGAGGGAGTACAGGTGTAGGCGTGGAATCTACGACAATAGACATGACAGTGGAACCTCCGATGATTCATCGTCCAGGTGGTATTACAGTAGAGCAGATTCGGCGTGTAATCGGAGAGGTAGAAATTGATCCGGCATTCCTAACAGAAGAAAAGGAACAACCAATTTCGCCCGGAATGAAATATAAGCATTATGCTCCAAAAGGAGATTTATGGTTAGTGTCAGGTCAAGAGGACAAAGTGAGAGCGAAAATGCTGGAGCTTTTAATAGAAGCGAAAGAACAAGGATTAACAACAGGAGTTATGGTACCCAGAGAACATCTGGATGGCTGGGACAATCATGCTCTCGTGGACTTAACACTTCAATGTGGTTCGTTGGCATCATTGGAGGAAGTAGCTCAGGAGCTGTATGCAGACCTACGTCGATTTGATGAGGAACAGATTCAGTTTATTTTGGCGGAAACATATCCACGTGAGGGTCTGGGGCTAGCTGTGATGAATCGTTTAGAAAAAGCAGCTTCCCATCGAATTATAAAGGCTTAAACATCTAGAGGTACAACCTGTAGAGAAAAAGAATTTTTATCCCCCTGTCCGCATAAGGTGAAAAAGACAGGGGGGGAGAGTGTGGAAGCTACAGTATTTCTTTGGGGACAATTTCTAACATTACTGCTAATTGCGATCGCGTTGGGAATGGATGCGTTCTCACTGAGTATTGGGCTTGGTATGGTGGGTCTTCGATTGCGTAAAATTGTGAACATCAGCATTATGATTGGATGTTTTCATGTTGCAATGCCTCTGTTAGGTATTGCGATCGGTACCTATCTCTCTGATATAGTAGGAGATATCGCTATTTTCATTGGGGGCGGTATCTTGATTCTCCTTGGCGTACATATGTTATGGAGCGTCTTTTTTGGAGAAAATGAGGGGAGTATAATTAAAACATCAGGGCTTGGACTGATTCTGTTTGCCTTTAGTGTCAGTCTGGATGCCTTATCAGTAGGCTTTTCGCTTGGTTTAATGGCAGTAAACAAATGGCTGGCAGTTAGCTTGTTTGGTATCATTGGAGGTATGATGGCTTGTGCTGGTCTGCTGCTAGGAAGAAGCGTCGGAGGCTGGCTGGGTGAATATAGTGAAATTATTGGCGGTGTCATACTGCTGATTTTTGGTTTAAAATTTATTTTGTAAATCGTGTGATCAAAAAAGGGGGCACCATAACATGCGAATTTTATTTGTCTGTACGGGCAATACTTGCAGGAGTCCTATGGCAGAAGTTCTTTTCCGTGAACAAGTAAAGGATTTACAAATGGAAATTGCCTCAGCAGGAGTTGCTGTATTTGAGGGACACCCTGCTTCCTTGCATGCCCAACAGGTGTTAGAGGAAAAAGGACTAGCACATGAGCATTTTTCTAAACAGATTACGAATGACCAAATAAATCAGGCTGACCTAATCATTACAATGACGCAAGGACATAAAATAGCGATTTTGAGTCATTTTCCTGAAGCAACAGAAAAGGTATACTCACTAAAAGAGTATGCGTATGGTCAACAAGGCGATATAACAGATCCTTACGGTGGAACCTTAGAGATGTATCGTGCTACAGCGAAGGAATTAGAAGAGGATTTACAGGCTGTACGAGAAAAACTACAGAAGAATGTAAATGAGAAGAATAAAGAGTATCGTCAGGATATGGAATGAGTTAAAAAGGTGCTGGAACGTTCCCAGGACCTTATTTATTTAAAATCCGAACGATTATCTTTTATTTATAATTAATGTTTGTGTTTTGTTGGTAAAACGAGCTTTTGGTTGTTTCTATACTGTATTTCGTTAGGATAATCATGTATAATACATCATATGACGACAAAAGTGAGGGATTGCACAATGAAAGTAGCATTAGCAGCCGATCATGGCGGATTACATCTAAAAGAAGAGATCAAAAAGCTTTTAACATCAATGCAGATTACGTTCGAAGATTTTGGTTGTAATTGTGAGACCTCTGTTGATTACCCAGACTATGCCTTACCTGTTGCGGAAAAAGTAGCTTCTGGAGAGTTTGACAGAGGTATTTTAGTATGTGGGACAGGTATTGGTATGTCCATTGCGGCTAATAAGGTACGTGGAATTCGTTGTGCATTAGTTCATGATACGTTCTCTGCAAAAGCAACTCGCGAGCATAATGATACGAATATGCTAGCTATGGGAGAGCGAGTCATTGGACCTGGCCTAGCTCTTGATATTGTGAAAATTTGGCTGGGAACTGATTTTGAAGGTGGCCGCCATGAGAATCGCGTTAAGAAAGTGATGGATATTGAGGCTAAATATTCGGGAGTGAAGTAAGGTGGAAATTGCTCGTCTTCGGCAAGAGATCAAGGATTGTGTGCTGGAATTAGTCAAAGTAGCAAAGCTGCAAGCTGACCAGCTTCTGGTGATCGGTTGCAGTACGAGCGAAGTGATTGGTCAGCATATTGGTAAATCCGGTAGCGAGCAAGTGGCTAGTGCTATCTGGATGGGGATTGCAGAAGCTCAGCAGGAAGTAGGCTTTCAGCTTGCTTTTCAATGTTGTGAGCATTTGAATCGTGCACTTGTTGTAGAACGTTCTACTATAAGCCAATATGGACTTGAAGAAGTAAGTGTTATTCCAGTACCACGCGCAGGAGGTTCTATGGCAGCCTATGCCTATCAGCAAATGAAGATGCCAGCTGTTGTAGAACATATCAAAGCAGATGCTGGCCTTGATATTGGCGATACCTTCATTGGTATGCATCTTAAACATGTGGTAGTTCCGGTTAGACTTAGTCGCAAACAAGTAGGGGAGGCTCATCTAACAGCAGCCTATACACGACCAAAGATGATTGGTGGAGCACGAGCGGTTTATGAACGTATTGATCAATTGACTTGTACCTAGAGAAAAACAACTTGGGTTGACATTCAATGGTGAATTGAAATAGAAGTGTAGATAACCAGGGAGGGATAAAATTATGTTCGATATTTTAAAAGAAAAAGATCCACAAATTACAGAAGCTATTCGTTTGGAATTAGGTCGCCAGCGTGACAAGATTGAGCTAATTGCATCAGAAAACTTTGTGAGTCGTGCCGTGATGGAGGCGATGGGGACTGTACTTACTAACAAGTATGCAGAAGGTTACCCAGGTCGCCGTTATTATGGCGGGTGTGAATATGTTGATATTGCAGAAAACATCGCACGTGATCGAGTAAAGGAAATTTTCGGTGCAGAACATGCCAACGTACAGCCGCATTCTGGCGCTCAAGCTAACATGGCTGTTTATTTTACCATTTTACAACCAGGAGATACTGTCTTGGGCATGAACTTGTCCCATGGTGGACATTTAACACATGGTAGCAGCGTTAACTTCTCAGGCGCTCTCTATAACTTTGTTGAATATGGTGTAGATGAAAAGACACATCTCATTAACTATGAGATCGTTCGAGCAAAGGCATTAGAACATAAACCAAAAATGATCGTAGCTGGTGCAAGTGCATATCCGCGTGAGATTGATTTTGCTAAATTCCGTGAAATTGCTGATGAAGTTGGAGCATACCTCATGGTTGATATGGCGCATATCGCTGGTCTTGTTGCAGCAGGCTTACATCAAAATCCAGTGCCTCATGCTCATTTTGTTACATCTACTACCCATAAAACATTGCGCGGTCCACGCGGTGGTTTGATTCTTTGCAAAGAGGAGTTTGCCAAAGCAATCGACAAATCTGTATTCCCAGGGGTACAGGGCGGTCCATTGATGCATATCATTGCAGCGAAAGCCGTATCATTCGGTGAAGCACTGCAACCTGAATTCAAAGAATACTCTCAACGTGTTGTAAACAATGCTCGTGCTTTTGCTGCGGCATTACAGGCAGAAGGTTTACAGCTGGTGTCTGATGGTACGGATAATCATCTTGTATTAGTAGACGTACGAAATCTAGAGCTTACAGGTAAAGTAGCCGAGCATCTTCTTGATGAAGTAGGTATTACGACAAATAAAAATACAATTCCATTTGATCCAGCTAGCCCGTTTGTAACAAGCGGTGTGCGTATGGGTACGCCAGCGGTCACTAGTCGTGGGTTCGATGAAGAGGCAATGAAAGAAGTAGCGAGCATCATTGCTTTGACTCTGAAGAATCCAGAGGACGAAGCTAAGCATGCAGAGGCTCGTGAACGTGTTGCCGCACTGAGCAAGAAGTTCCCGCTGTATGAAGGCTTGTCTATCTAAGTCTTTACGTAAACAATTCTCGTAAAGGGTCATAAATAACAAACAGGTCCACCTACCTTATGAGGAGAGGGCCTGTTTTTCTGTGTGTTTCTTCCTATTTATATTTCAATATAGGCGGGGGAAAACTAGCGAAGGGAAGTAAACGCACGACATTCATATAAGATATAAGTCAATATTTTCAGGCAAATTGACGTTATAGCTTTGCTCCTTTATGATAAGAAAAGCTTATTTCAAGGAGCCATGGGCTTCGTGTACATAATGTGTTTGCTAATAATGAAACGGAGGTACTAGCATGAGCCGTGTATATGTATTTGACCATCCTTTGATTCAGCATAAGTTGACGTTTATTCGTGATAAAAATACAGGAACAAAAGAATTCCGTGAGTTAGTAGATGAAGTAGCAACTCTCATGGCATATGAAATTACCAGAGATATGCCTTTGGAAGAAGTAGAAATCCAAACACCAGTAGCAACTTGTAAATCCAACGTAATTGCAGGTAAAAAAGTAGGGCTAGTACCAATTTTGCGTGCTGGATTAGGTATGGTTGATGGCGTACTGAAATTAATTCCTGCCGCAAAAGTAGGACATGTAGGGCTGTATCGTGATCCCGAAACGCTGCAACCAGTAGAATACTATGTAAAATTACCAACCGATGTTGCTGAGCGCGAATTGATTGTCATTGATCCTATGCTAGCAACAGGCGGTTCTGCTGTGGCTGCTATTGAAGCTCTGAAAAAACGCGGTGCTAAGAACCTCAAATTAATGTGTTTGATCGCTGCTCCAGAAGGAATTAAGGTAATCCAAGACGAACATCCAGACGTAGATATCTTCGTAGCGAAAGTAGATGAATATCTGGACGATCACGGCTATATTATTCCTGGATTAGGAGATGCCGGTGACCGTTTATACGGAACGAAATAGGGGGTGTCTTGTTTGATGAAAAAGATAAAAGTAATGACGGTATTCGGGACAAGACCGGAAGCGATTAAGATGGCTCCACTTGTTCATGAGTTAAAAAAACATAACGAGCAAATTGAATCTATCGTATGCGTTACAGCTCAACATCGACAAATGTTGGACCAAGTTCTGGAGATTTTCCAGATCACGCCTGACATGGATTTAAATATTATGAAGGATCGTCAAACTTTGATCGACATCACAACCCGCGCATTAGAAAGCTTAGATAAAGCGATCAAAGAAGCACAACCAGATATCGTACTCGTACATGGCGACACCTCTACAACCTTCGTTGCAAGTCTGGCTTCCTTTTATAACCAGGTAGCGATTGGACATGTTGAAGCTGGACTTCGCACGTGGGACAAGTATTCTCCATTCCCGGAAGAGATGAATCGCCAATTGACAGGAGTTATGGCTGATCTTCATTTTGCACCAACAGAAGGTTCGGCTGATAATTTACGTCGTGAGAATAAGCAAGAGCAATCAATCTATGTTACAGGGAATACAGCGATTGATGCACTACAGACAACCGTGAAGTCTGACTATCAGCATCCTGTGCTAGATAAGGTAGTAGGCAAAAAGATGGTATTGATGACAGCCCATCGTCGTGAAAATCTAGGTGACCCAATGCGCCGTATCTTCCGGGCGGTTCGCAAATTGGTAGATGAGCATGAAGAGATTGCCGTGGTTTATCCTGTGCATCTAAACCCAGCGGTGCAGGAAGTGGCTCAGGAGTTCTTGGGTAATCATGATCGTATTCACCTAATGGATCCATTAGATGCGTTTGATTTCCACAATTTTGCTCGTCACGCTCACTTAATTTTGACTGACTCGGGTGGAGTACAAGAAGAAGCTCCTTCTCTTGGAGTACCAGTACTTGTCTTGCGCGATACCACAGAACGTCCAGAAGGCATCGTGGCTGGTACGTTGAAATTGGCAGGCACAGATGAGCAACAGGTATATGATATGGCGAATGAATTGTTAACCAATCCAGTAGCTTATGAACAAATGGCTCAGGCAGCTAATCCATATGGAGATGGAAAGGCGTCAGAAAGAATTGTGAAAGCAATCTTGTACCATTTCGGATACACTTCTGATCGCCCAATCTCTTTTCAACCAAGTCAAGAGAAGTTATTATCTAAATAAAGCATAGAAAAAAGAGGCGTTTTTCAGGAACGTCTCTTTTCCTTTTGCAGTAAATAAAAAACGCTAAAAAACTGCAACTTGTGAGCGATTTGCTACGTCTAAACATTGTAATGGATAGGAAAAAAGAGAAAGTTTAGCCAATGGAGAGGGGTTTCAACAAAATGAATAAGAAGCCAGCTCGGTTTCTGGCGTTAATGCTGGCTACAACTGTGGCATACGGGGCAATTTTTCCTGTCGTGCTACCTGCCTATGTAGTAGAAGCTGCGACAGTGGGACCGTTAACAATGGTTTGGCAAACGCCAATTGGGGAAGGTACAACCTTAACGCATTATGAAAAGGCTTATGGTGACCAAAAGAGCAAAATCTACATAACGAAAGTGGATCTGAATAATGAATACGTAGAAGTGAAGCCCATTTATGGAACAAATGGGCATGTAACAGAAAAACAATCTATCACTAAAATGACGAATGAAGCAGGAGCAATCGCTGGTGTCAATGCTGACTTCTTCAATATGTCTCTACGTGGCGCACCATTCGGAATTGTTGTAAAAGATGGAGAAACAATTTCCTCAATGGGGCATTTACCGTATTACTACAGCCTAGGGATTACTGCTGATAAGATAGCGTCCATTGAACGATTTGGGTTCACGGGACTCGTCACCTCTCAAAATGGTAAAAATATGAACCTGCGTGGAATTAATAAGGAGGAATATTCTTCTACAGCAGGAAAAAGCCATGAGAATCAGCTTAATATGTATACACCTGCTTTTGGGAAGACTAGCTTAGGTACAATTAAAGGCTATAAAGGTGTGGTAGAGGTAGTTTTTCGAAATGGCATAGCTACTGAGGTCCGTGTGGATCAACCTGGGGCAGCGATTCCTGCTGATGGCTTTGTTTTATGGGGACACGGAACTGCTGCCCAACTTCTACAACAAGAGTTTCCAGTCGGCTCTTCAGTGACTGTAAATTCACAAACTACTCCCAATTCCAAAGAGTGGGTCCAGGCAGTAGGTGGTCATGCTTTGCTAGTCAATCAGGGGAAAGTCGCTAGCATTTCCGCCGATAGTGCAGTTATGGGTAAAACAGCTCGAACTGGTGTTGGAGTCTCTAAGGACGGTAAGACACTATACATTGTAAGTGTGGAACAAGGTAGCGCCAGCCGTGGGGTAACACTGGTAGAGTTTGCCCAGATAATGGTTGAAGCAGGTTCTTATATGGCAGCTAACTTTGATGGTGGTGGTTCACAAACATTAGCAGTCCGCATGCTGGGGGAGACAGAAGCTAAACTAGCTAATCGCCCTATGCAGGGTGTAGAGCGTCGAGTTCCAACGGGATTGGGTGTATTTAATACAGCACCTGCTGGAGATTTAGCCGGTTTCCAATTAACGGGACCTACGGAAACACTAATTGGACAAGCTATTCAGTTTGGAACCAAAGCATACGATAACCACTATTTACCTTATAAAATTGATGCCAATCAGATTTCTTGGGGTGTAGAAGGGGATTCTGGATCATTTGAAGGAACCTCATTTATTGCACGTCAATCAGGCACTTCTGTTGTTACAGCTAGTGTAAATGGAATTCAAACAAAGAAAAATATTCATGTCGTTAGTGGTGCTGAGGTAGAGCAGGTGATGGTCTCACCATCTCCGCTTACAGTAATGCCAGGCCAAACATTGCCACTTGATATAAAAATCAAAACGAAAAAAGGACAGTTGGTCACAGCAACACCATTATCTGTAAAAACGTCTGTTAGCAATGAACTTGTACACATTAATGAACAAATGCAATTGGTTGCAGGAGAACAAACCGGACAAGCTACCTTGACTGTATCTTACGACGGTAAAACCACTTCGGTACCAATTACAGTAGGGGCTACTGAGCAGCAATGGATCAATTTTGATAATATTGCCGGTATTTCATTTGCAGGCAATCCAGAGGTTCTGACTTCGAAAGGTTACTTCTTGCTCCAAAGTGAACAAGTACATGGTTCTGGTAAATCTGCTAAATTAACATATGATTTCAGTGGGGCATCATCTGCCAATACCCGCTTTGCTTATGGAAAAATGGGTGCCGCACCTATAGCGATTCCTGGACAACCAATAGGTATGGGATTATGGGTCTATGGAGATAACAGTAATCACTGGCTTCGTGCTGAAGTAATTGATAGCAAGGGTAAAACACATTATGTGGATCTTGCCAAGGAAATAGACTGGACCGGTTGGAAACAGCTTAGAGGCTATTTCCCATCAAATGCAGCTTATCCTTTGCAACTGAAAAGTATATATCTAGCTAATTTGCCTGAAGGTACTGAATCGCGTCCAGAAAAAGGAAGCATCTACATGGACGATGCAACATTGTTGGTGCCATACGGTCAACAGTTTAGCGATATTGTCAATCATCCGTATAAAAAAGAGATTCTATATATGGCTGAGCAGGATTTTGTGAAAGGACTTTCTGCTAATAAATTTGGTCCAGACGTCGCTTTAACACGTGCTCAATATGTTTCGCTATTAGCTAGGGTGTTTAATTGGGAGCTACCGACTCAACCTAAATTGAGCTTCAAGGATAAGGTTCCTTCGTATGCTCAGGGTGCGGTACAAGTAGCGGTATCCATGGAATTGGTGAAAGGATATAAGGACAATACCTTCCGTCCAGATCAGCCTGTTACACGAGCGGAAGCGGCCATCATTCTGGATCGGATTCTACAGCAATCAGCTACGCCTAAGGTGCAGCTGAAGGATCAAAAGCAAATTCCTTCGTGGGCATCAACTCCTGTTGCTAATATAGTAGGTTTAGGGTTAATTGATCCAATTCAAGGAAATTTCAAACCTGATAGCCCAACCACACGCGCTGTTTGTGTTGCAGCCTTATACCGTTTAATTCAACGATAAAGCAAGGGTTTAGCCGTCTTTTGCTATCTGCAAAGGCGGCTTTTTTTATCAAACTGTAGGATGCAATCTAATTCTAAAAATTACCTGTTTACTTTTTATTTATTTCTACTATAGTAATAATGGGAAACTTATAAATAGTATAATTAAAGGGATATCTGTCTCCTTAAAAATATGGTAATATAAAGCTTAGTTACTAATTATTGTTAGTAATAGACTGAAGATTCACAAGTGGTCAAATTAACTAACTAAAGCTTACGATCTGATGTTTTTAAGGAGTGGATATGATGAAAGGTAGCGATGTAGTCATTGTCAGTGCTGTACGTACTGCCATCGGTAGTTTTCAAGGTAGGTTATCTTCTGTAAGCGCAACCAGATTAGGAGCAGTAGTGATTGAAGCGGCACTTGCCAAAGCCGGTGTTGATAAACGGCACGTAGACGAGGTTGTGATGGGGAACGTGCTACAAGCGGGACTTGGGCAAAACCCAACGCGTCAGGCCGCTATGCTAGCAGGCATCGGGGAAGAGAAACCATCAATGACCATTAATAAAGTTTGCGGGTCAGGATTAAAAGCTGTACATCTAGCTTATCAAGCTATCGTTTCTGGAGAAGCAGATGTGGTAGTTGCTGGCGGAATGGAAAATATGAGTCAGGCTTCTTACCTATTAGAAGGTGCCAGAGATGGATATCGTATGGGTGATCAAAAGGTCGTAGACTCCATGATCCGCGACGGGCTCTGGTGTGCTTTTAATGACTACCATATGGGTATTACAGCTGAAAATCTTTGCGAACGTTACCAGATCAGCCGAGAAGAACAAGATGAGTTTGCAGCTTGGAGCCAACAAAAGGCGAACAAAGCTATTCAAGAAGGACGCTTTCAGGGTGAGATCGTCCCTGTGACTATCCCACAAAAAAAGGGAGAGGCAATTTTGTTTGAGCACGACGAGTTCCCTCGAGCAAGTGCCACAGTGGACGTGTTGGCTAAACTTCGACCTGCTTTTAAAAAGGACGGGAGCGTCACGGCAGGAAATGCTTCTGGAATTAATGATGGGGCTGCAGCACTAGTTTTAATGTCTTATGCAAAGGCAGAAGAGCTGGGGATTAAGCCTTTAGCTACAATAGTTGCCAATGCAAGCGCTGGAGTTAATCCGCAGGTAATGGGACTTGGCCCAGTACCGGCTACAGAAAAGGCTCTAAAAAAGGCTGGTCTATCTTTAGATCAAATAGACCTAATTGAAGCGAATGAGGCCTTTGCGGCACAATCAATAGCAATTGGCAAAGAACTAGGTCTTGATCGAGAGAAGTTAAATGTGAACGGAGGAGCGATTGCCCTTGGTCATCCAATTGGGGCAAGCGGGGCTCGTGTTCTTGTTAGTCTGATCCATGAAATGTTGAAACGAAGCGATTCTCGCTATGGTTTAGCTACCTTATGTATAGGTGGAGGTCAAGGAATTTCAACAATAATCAAAATAATATAGACAAATTTGTGAAAGATTTGTGTCCTACAGTTCGACAAGTTGACAATGCGGATAAATCTTCGTTAATATGTTAAGGTGTCAACCAAGCTCTTCCATTTCTGGTTTGAAGGGAGAAGCGAACTTGTCAAAAAAGGTAAATAACCCATGGAAAGCTATCGGATTAGTAAGCATGATTGGAGCAGATCTAGCAATATGTATCATAGCCGGAGTCTTATTTGGAAAATATTTAGATGAATGGTTACATACAGCTCCTTGGCTCATGATTACCGGGCTATTTCTAGGGTTGGGCGTAGGTATTGTAAGCGTATACCGAATGATACGTCCTTATCTGTAGGGAGATGTAGCATGCAAACATTCTATACTGCCGTACGTAATATTATCCGCTGTGTTTTATGGTCTATTGCCCTTATCGGGGTTTTATGGTTTCTCCTACCTGATTATAGATTGTTTTTTCAGTCATTATTGCTGGGAAGCTTTGCAAGTCTTATCAATGGACTTCTCCTCTATCTGAAGGTATGGAAAATTACTGGTAATATAGGAAAAACCAAGGGAATAGGAATGGTGCAGAGGTTTGCTGTTACAATTATAGCAGTTTTTGTAGCCCTAAGATTTCCAGAATTGTTTCAAATTATAGGAGTTATTATTGGACTTCTAGTATTTCAAGTGTTTTCGATTATTTTTGTGTATTACAATCTTAAAAATAGATGATTAGTTCAATATTTGTTAACTGTTTTTCAACAAATTAAGAGGTAGAATAAAGAGTAAGCTCTTAAAAGGTTGACTAAGGAAGTATTTTTTGAGGGAAAGGGGTGAACAAATTTTGGATCATTGGTCATTAAAATTTAAGCTCGGTGGACTCGTATTCGATATTCCGACCATGCTTATGATTACGTTGACAGCTATTTTGGTTTTTGTCCTACTGGTTGTTTTATCGCGTCAATTAACGACAGGTGTTCCGGATGGAAGGCAAAACCTTCTTGAGTGGGTTGTTGATTTCATCAATAACTTAGCGAGATCGGTTATGGATGCAAAAACGGCTGCAAGGTTTATTACACTTGCTGTGACAGTTTTTCTCTATATTATTCTAGGAAACTGGTTAGGGCTTGGTCTTAACGTAACCACATTGCATCACAACGACCCTGCTGAAAATAAGGTGGTTAGCGAACAGGTTGTTGAGATGTTAACGATCTCTGGGACTCCTGAGGCTCAGGCTAAGAAAATCGAAAAAGTGGAACATGCACTTGAACCAGGTGGCCATGGTATACACATAGCGTGGTGGAAATCTCCAACGGCTGCTGCAAGTGTGACCTTCTCTCTGGCGCTTACTATCCTTCTTTACTCTCAATACGTGGATATTCGTCGTCATGGGTTAGGTACGTACCTGAAGCATTTTCTTAACCCACTCCATATCCTTGAAGAACTGGTCATTAAGCCTTTAACACTTCCACTCCGTCTATTTGGTAACATTTTTGCTGGGGAAGTTTTGATTGCCTTCTTAATGAGCACCGGCGTCTTTATTGGTAGTATCCCGTTATTAGCGTGGCTTGGTTATTCCGTCTTCGTAGGGGCAGTTCAAGCTTATATCTTCACGACCCTTACAATCATATATATTTCGCAGAAAACGAATGATGGTCACTAATTTTTAATCAACAGAAATTGAGGAGGATTATTTTAATGAATACTTTGGCTTTAGCAATCGGTATTATCTTTGGTTTAGCTGCATTAGGTGGAGCTATCGGTAACTCTCTAGTTATCTCTCGTACAATTGAAGGTGTTGCACGTCAACCAGAAGCTCGTGGTAGCTTAATGGGTCTTATGCTTCTAGGGGTAGGTCTAGTAGAAGCAGTACCTATCATCGCGGTTGCGGTTGGTTTCATTCTTTACTCCCAAATGTAATTTTACAGGGCGAAGGCTAGCAGGCTAGGCCTTCGCCTTGTTTATGCAACAGTAAAAGATCATTGCTTGTTTATTTTTACTAAAATACTCTTCTGAACCAGGAAGGAGTGAATAGCATGCTAGAGTTTGGAGCGGTAACCCTTGAAGGGGGCACGATGCTCTTTCAAGTACTCGCATTCCTGATACTTCTTTTAGTTGTTAGGAAATATGCAGTTGGCCCTATAACACAAATCATGGAAAAACGTCGTCAATACGTTGCATCAGAAATTGAAGCAGCAGAACGTAACCGTAAAGAAGCGGAAGGACTACTAGCTGAACAACGCCGCTTGTTAGATGAAGCTCGTCAAGAAACAAAAGCTCTAATTGAGCGTGCAACTCGTCAAGCACAAGAAGAAGAAGCGCGTATTAAAAAAGAAGCAGAAGAAACAGCGGCTCGTCTAAAAGCGGAAGCAAGTGCAGAAATTGCCCGTGAGACTGAGAAAGCTAAAGAAGAACTACGTACACAAATGGCAAGTCTATCTGTTTTGTTGGCTTCTAAAATTATTGAAAAAGAATTGGACGAAGCTACGCAAAAATCCACGATTGATCAGTTCCTGAAACAAGTAGGGGATCGCTTATGAGTGGAGCATTAGCAAAACGTTACGCACGTGCCCTGTTTGAGATAGCAGAAGAGCGTGGACTCATTGATCAAATTGAAGGTGAGTTAAAAGACATTGCTGAAGCATTACAACAGGTACCTGACTTCCAAAAATTATTTACACATCCTCGTATTGCCGTTGCTTCTAAAAAAGAGTTGCTAGAGGAGCTTTTCAAAGGAAAAGCTTCGCAGGAAGTAATCAACTTTCTTTTTGCATTAGTAGATAACAAACGTGAGAATGAATTCGAAGAAATAACAAAAGCATACGTAGAAATGGCTAACGATAAACGTGGCTATGCGGATGCTGTTGTTACTACAGCGAAACCATTGAGTCAGGAAGAATTAGAAGAGCTAGCTGCTCAATTTGGTCAAATGCTGACTAAAAAGCTACGCTTCGAAAGCGTAGTAGACCCTACTATTATTGGTGGAGTCGTTGTAAAGATTGGCGATCGTTTATATGACGGTAGCCTGAAAACGAAATTAGAGCATTTTGCGCATCAAATATAAGACGCTGGGTTGAATGGGGTGAATCGTAAGTGAGTGCAATCAGACCTGAAGAAATTAGCTCGCTCATCAAAGAGCGCATCGCTAATTATAAAGCTGAGATCGAAATCGCTGACGTAGGTACGGTTATCACTGTTGGTGACGGTATTGCGCGCGTACATGGTTTGGAAAAAGCAATGGCCGGTGAGCTTCTTGAGTTCCAAAACGGCGTTATGGGTATGGTACTCAACTTGGAAAGCGATAACGTAGGGGTAATTATCCTTGGAGCTTTCCGTGACATTAAAGAAGGTGACACGGTTAAACGTACTGGCCGTGTAATGGAAGTACCAGTAGGAGAAGCGCTATTAGGTCGCGTAGTTAACCCACTTGGTCAACCAATTGACGGTTTAGGTCCAATTGCGACTACGGAATTCCGTCCTATCGAGAACAACGCTCCAGGTGTAATGGCACGTAAATCAGTTCATGAGCCATTGCAAACTGGTATTAAAGCGATTGACTCTATGGTACCTATCGGTCGTGGTCAGCGTGAGTTGATCATCGGTGACCGTCAAACAGGTAAAACATCCGTAGCTTTGGATACCATCATCAATCAAAAGGGTAACGGAATGATTTGTATCTACGTTGCCATTGGTCAAAAGCAATCAACAGTTGCTGGCGTAGTTGAAACACTACGTAAGCATGGTGCTCTTGATTATACAATCGTTGTTTCCGCTACAGCTTCTGATCCAGCTCCATTGCTGTATCTAGCTCCTTATGCGGGTGTAACAATGGGTGAGTACTTCATGTACAAGGGCGGACATGTCCTATGTATTTATGATGACTTATCTAAACAAGCGGCAGCTTATCGAGAGTTGTCCCTATTGCTTCGCCGTCCTCCAGGTCGTGAGGCATATCCTGGTGACGTATTCTACTTGCATTCCCGCTTGTTAGAGCGTGCAGCAAAACTATCTGATGAACTAGGAGCTGGTTCTCTAACCGCACTTCCTTTCATCGAGACTCAAGGTTCTGACGTATCTGCATACATTCCAACGAACGTTATCTCCATCACAGATGGACAGATCTTCTTGGAAACTGATTTGTTTAACGCAGGTCAACGTCCAGCGGTTAACGCAGGTATCTCTGTATCCCGCGTAGGTGGTGCCGCACAGATTAAAGCAATGAAAAAAGTAGCTGGTCCACTTCGTTTGGACTTGGCACAATATCGTGAGTTGGCTGCATTTGCGCAGTTCGGTTCCGATTTGGATAAAGCAACACAAGCTCGTTTGACTCGTGGTGAGCGCGTTGTTGAAATCCTAAAACAACCTTCATACCAACCAATGCCTGTTGAAAAGCAAGTTATCTCTATCTTCGCTGCGACAAAAGGCTTCCTAGACGAAATTGCTGTGGAAGACGTTCGTCGTTTCGAAAAAGAACTGCTTGCATTCATCGACTCCAATAAACCACAGTTGTTCGAACATATTCGTACAACAAACGAATTACCGGATGAAAAGGAATTAGGAGCGGCGATCGAAGAGTTTACAAAAGGCTTTGCTTCAAGCCGTTAATCTTCGGCATCGATAGATTTTGTGCATGCTGGATTCAAGAGAATTCAGCATGCATTTCCCAAGGTGGTGAAAATGAGTGGCTCAAGGTATTCGTGAAGTAAAACGACGTATAAAAAGCGTTAAAAACACGCGTCAGATCACGAAAGCGATGAAGATGGTGTCTACTGCAAAACTTCGACGTGCCCAAGACCAAGCGCAAGCGGCTCGCCCGTATGCTCAAAAGGTTCAGGATGTAGTAGCAAGTATTGCATCAGGAAGCACCAGCTTTAAACATCCGATGCTTCAGACCCGTCCGGTGAAGAAGACAGGATATATCGTTATTACTTCTGACCGTGGACTCGCAGGAGGATATAACGGGAATATCATCCGTAAGGTTCTTCAGGCGGCTAACGAAAAGCATAAATCTAAAGATGAGTATGCGATCTTTGCTATCGGACGCAAAGGCCGTGATTTCTTTGTGAAACGTGACTATCCTGTCATTGAAGAGGTAGTTGGAATGCCGGAAAACCCTAGTTTTGCTGACATTAAGCAAATTGCGTACACAGCAGTCAAATTATATGCGGACGAAAAGATCGACGAACTCTATCTCTGCTATAACGAATTTGAATCTGCTATCTCGCAAATTCCACAGGTGAAACGCCTGTTGCCACTTCAATCAATTGAATCTGATTCACAGGCCTCTACAGTTAACTATGATTATGAGCCTTCTGCAGAAGAGGTTCTCGAAGTGCTTTTGCCAAAATATGCAGAAACGCTAATCTATAGTGCTGTATTGGATGCGAAAGCTTCAGAGCACGGAGCACGTATGACATCGATGGGTAATGCGACTGATAATGCATCTGATATTATCGATCGTTTAACACTCTTCTATAACCGTGCTCGTCAGGCAGCCATCACGCAGGAAATCTCCGAGATTGTTGCGGGTGCAAACTCACAAGTATAACAAAGACAGTTATAAAGGCTTCCAATTAGCTTTTAGGAGGGAAGATTTAAGATGGCGAAAGGGCACGTAGTTCAGGTAATGGGACCGGTTGTTGACATTGAGTTCGACCATGGTCATTTGCCTGCTATCTATAATGCGATCAACATTTCTTATAAAGCACAAAGCTCCGGAGAACGCGACATTGATCTAGTATGTGAAGTTGCGCTTCATCTGGGAGATAACTTAGTTCGTACAGTTGCGATGTCTTCTACAGACGGTTTAATCCGTGGCATCGAAGCAATTGACACAGGTGCACCTATTTCTGTACCTGTAGGTGAAGTTACATTGGGTCGCGTATTTAACGTATTAGGCGAACCAATTGACCAAGTGGAAATGAACGAGGTTCCTCGTCGTGATCCAATTCACCGTGCAGCACCTGCTTATGAAGACCAAGCAACTTCTACTGAAATCCTAGAAACAGGTATTAAGGTTGTTGACTTACTAGCACCATACGTAAAAGGTGGTAAAATTGGTCTGTTTGGTGGTGCGGGTGTAGGTAAAACCGTACTAATTCAGGAATTAATCAACAACATCGCGCAAGAGCACGGCGGTATCTCTGTATTCGCTGGTGTTGGTGAGCGTACTCGTGAAGGTAATGACCTTTACCATGAGATGAGAGATTCCGGTGTTATCGCTAAAACAGCGATGGTATTTGGACAAATGAACGAACCACCAGGTGCACGTCTACGTATCGCACTGACTGGTCTTACAATGGCAGAGTTCTTCCGTGATGAAGAAGGTCGTGACGTACTTCTGTTCATCGATAACATCTTCCGTTTCACGCAAGCTGGTTCTGAGGTATCCGCTCTACTTGGACGTATGCCATCTGCGGTAGGTTACCAACCAACACTTGCTTCTGAAATGGGTAGCTTGCAAGAGCGTATCACTTCCACGAAAAAAGGTTCTGTTACTTCTATTCAGGCGATCTACGTACCAGCGGATGACTATACTGACCCAGCACCTGCTACAACGTTTGCTCACTTGGATGCAACAACTAACCTGGATCGTGGTATTTCCGAGTTGGGTATCTACCCTGCGGTTGATCCACTAGCTTCTACTTCTCGTGCTCTTGCACCTGACATTGTAGGTCAAGAACACTATGAGGTAGCTCGTGGCGTACAGACAATCCTACAACGTTATAAGGAATTGCAAGATATCATTGCTATCCTAGGGATGGATGAGTTGAGCGATGAGGACAAACAAACTGTATCACGCGCACGTCGTGTACAACGTTTCTTGTCCCAGCCTTTCCACGTTGCTGAACAATTTACTGGATTCCCTGGTAAATATGTACCGGTTAAAGAGACTGTACGTAGCTTTAAAGAAATTCTTGATGGTAAACATGATGATCTGCCAGAATCAGCTTTCCTATTCGTAGGTACGATTGATGAAGCAGTTGAAAAAGCAAAGAACATGAAGTAAGACAACCCTGAAAGGGGAGACGGTAATGAGCAAAATGATAATAGAGATCGTTACTCCTGAACGGGTTGTCTATAGCGGAGAAGCCACAATGGTAATTGCACGAGGCGTTGAGGGTGAGTTGGGTATTCTCCCTAACCATACGCCGCTAGTGACTCCGTTAAAAATTGCTCCTGTTCGGATTAAGCAAGAAGGCGACAAAGAGACCATAATCGCAGTTAGCGGCGGCTTCATGGAAGTTCGCGGCCAAACGGTAACGATTTTAGCAGAAGCTGCAGAGCAATCAGACGACATTGATTCAGCTCGTGCGGAATTAGCAAAACAACGTGCCGAAAAACGTCTCAATGAGAAGATTCCAGATCTTGACGTTCAACGCGCTGAGTATGCCCTACAACGTGCTATCGTACGTTTAGATGCGGCGCGCCACAAGTAAGCGAGAATCCCCAGGCATTTTTATATGCTTGGGGATTTTTCTTTGGAAATTGGAAATATGCCGCTTGTTATGTGTATAATAAACCTAATGTACTCTAGGATTACTAGGAAGTACTCTGTGAAACGCAGTTGTGGATAAGGAGAGTGTAATATGCAAACGATACAAGATCTTCGCACAAAAGGTAGCGATGATATTATTATTCCGAAAGGATATGATATGCATGGCTGGAGCACCGTGTTCTCTCATGAGATGAACGTATTGTTTAAAGCCGTTTGCTATGCGGTGAGCAAGCTAAACACAAAAGAAGAAATGTTAGAGTCCATCTTTTCTACGAAAGCGTTGGATGGTACCTTCGATACGTTGGATAAAAATAAATTCAATGACGAAGAAAACTATGAAAACTACGTGGCTCTATTGGAGAAATACGGTAACTTTTTGAAACGCTCTAACTATGAGTATCCAGCAACAGCTCAGGAAGCGTTAGATATGTTTATTAAGTGGGGTCTAGTAATTGATAAGGGAACAAGCCTAGACGTACCAGTAGATCCTTTCCCAGAAGTAGTAGATACATTCGAACTTCGTGATGATGAAATGTTTGCTTTGTATCATATCCGTTTGGAGTCGTTGATTCATCCAGTGTTTAGCCAGTTGGTTATGTATCTACATGAAAAAGAAGAGAATGAATTCTCACTTTCAAAAAATGAAATCAAGGAAATTCTGGGAGGCATTAACGATAATATGCTAACAGAAGTCTTGATTAAACTAACGCCATACTTGGAAGAGCCGATTGATCGTTTCCAAGAGATTCCAGACAATGAAAAAATGGGATTCAAAGTGGTATGGGAGCGCATTTACGAAGATTTCTTGGGTACAGAAAATCCACAAGCTCTTCAATAAACGTTATATCATATACAGATTTTACCAATAAAATTAAAAATGACTGTCCTTAAAGTATAGACATTTATACGGAAGGACAGTTTTTTTTAATTTTGTAAAAATATGACTTTAGACCTAAAGGAATAAAGAAAAATATAGAGAAATTAATATGTACTGATTTTTTAGAAAAATCAGATGATATTATAAATTTTTCTTAATTCTATTAATTTAGGAGGGATCTTAGTTGTTACGAAAACCTAAAAAGATCACATCAATAGCACTAGCTACTAGCTTGTTGCTAGGAGTTATCCCATATAATGTTATGGCGGCGACTCCAAAGGAAGGCTTAGAATTGGATGCGCTCTTAGATGTTAATGCGTTAACAAAGGCAAAGGTATCGGGAGAAACTGATGAGGAGGTTTCTACTGGCCCTGCGTACATATCCCCTGCTTTGGATACCAAGTCTTCTAAAATGGTGACTGTTATTGTCCAGTTAAAAGCTGATCCAGTTGTTGTGACGAAAGGAAAGTCAAAAAGTTCTGAAAGAGAAGCACGTTCACTAGTATCTGATGATCAAGATGATTTTGAAGGACTTGTAGAAGATAAGGGTATTGATTTGGATATCGAGAAGAAATTTGAAGAAGTATTTAATGGAATGGTAGTGACTCTGCCTGCCAATGAAATCCCTAAGTTAGCTGAACTACCTAATGTAAAAGCTGTTTATAACAACATTAACTACTACTCCCAGCCAGACGTAGAGGTTGTATCTGAGACAGCTGAGCTACCACCGGGAAATTATGATGTGAATCCTTTAAAAGCAATGAAAATACCTGAAATGTGGAAGCTAGGCTACACTGGTAAAGGCTTAAAAGTGGGTGTTATTGATACAGGTGTAGACTATTTGCATCCTGACTTAAAGGATGCCTATAAAGGTGGCTATGACTCCTACGATGATGACGATGACCCATATGAGCAAAAACCAATCCCTGTTGATGAAGATCCAGAGGGAAAAGGTTATAAGGGCTCACATCACGGTACCCATGTAGCTGGCACAATTGTTGGGCGAGCTTCCAATAAAACATCCGACGTTCATGTTCGTGGAATTGCCTATGAGGCTGACCTTTATTCATACCGTGTGTTAGGTCGACATGGAGGAAGCTCGGCTCAAGTAATTGATGGAATTGAACGTGCTGTTAAAGATGGCATGGATGTTCTTAATTTGTCGTTAGGATCTGATTTGGAAAAAAACTCTGATTCACCTGATGCTATCGCGTTAAATAATGCAGTATTAGCTGGGGTTATTCCAGTGGTAGCTAACGGAAATGCTGCTAATAATAATCCAAATCAATATTATTACACAGCCGGATCTCCAGCTGGTGCAAAATTAGTTATTTCTGTGGGAGCAACTACACCACCTGTAGAGTTGTATACCAGTACAGCTACTACCTCCTTCGGTAAAAACTATGAATTTAAAGTAGCAAGTTATGAAACAGGTCTATCTGATTTTGCTAAGATAGTGGGTTCAGAAACTCTCCCTCTTGTATTTGCTAACCTGGGATTGATTTCTGATTTTGATAAGGTAGATGTAAAGGGCAAAGTGGTTTTAGTTTCACGTGGCGGAGTGGCCTTTGTTGATAAGATTTCTAACGCGAAAAAGGCAGGAGCAAAAGCTATTATTATTTATAATGGCAATGATGCTAATGGAGATGGCATCGCAGATCCAGATCCAGTAGGTCGTGATGATTACTTTAATTCCTATCTTGGTGATCAGATGGATGCAATTCCTACCTTTGACATGAAAGGGAAAGAAGGCCGTGAATTGGTGAAGCAAATTCAAGCTGATCCAAGCAAAGCTACCATCACGTTTAGTAGTGAATATCCTAAGACAGAAGAAAAAGGCGATCAGATGGCTGACTTCAGTTCACGTGGACCAGCTATGGATGATGAGTACTCTATCAAGCCAGATGTATCGGCTCCTGGGGTAAGCATCTTATCAGCAAAGCCAACATGGAAAAAAGATTTCCCAGATGCGAATTACGATCATGCCTACCAACGACTAAACGGTACAAGTATGGCGACTCCGCATGTAGCTGGTCTGGTTCTGCTCTTGAAACAGGCCCATCCTGATTGGACGCCATTTGATGTAAAGGCGGCTATGGCTAATACTGCTGTTGAGATTAAAGATGGAAATGGTGTCTTATACGATGTTTATTCCCAAGGCTCTGGTCGTGTAGATGGTTTGGCGGCCCTAAAAACACCAGCCTTGCTACAAACAGTTGAAAAGACCAAAATCTTAGATAAAAACATGAACGAAAAATTTGTCACCAACTATGGAACAAATATTAGCTTTGGTTTAGTTTCCAAAGACATGAAAAAACCGTTAGTTAGAACACTTCAATTAAAAAATACTTCTGATGAAGAGGTTGAATACGAAGCAGAAGTTATTATGCACGAAAAGGTTACGTCCGTACCTGGAAAACCAGCGACAACTACCGATGTAGACAACCTGAAAGTGAAGCTGTCAGACGATGACTTTACTGTAAAACCTGGTAAATCTGTACAATTTAATTTACAGGTAGAGGCTAAGAAAAAATTAAAGGATGGCGTATACGAAGGTGAAGTTCGTCTGAAGAGCGAAGATGGACACCCTGACTTGCACCTGCCGTTTGTTATCCATGTAGGTGATGAAAGGGAAGAAAATAAATTCGGCTTTGATAGCTTTAAGCTTTCCAGCACTCAAGTTAATCCGGATACACTTACTTTCTCTGCATCTGCTGACTTGCAAGCAAAGGATATTAATCTTATTGAACTACAGCTTTGGGATCTAAATGACGAAAAGCTAGGCACAATGGCTGTAGAGAAAAAGACGGATAAAAAAGGAAATCTTCAATTGTTGAAACCAGGAAAGCTCTCCTTTAAAAACCTAACTGGGGAATATGTGAGTGCAAAAACTGGTAAGCTGACAACACCAGAAAACGGGAAATATAAAGTAAGAATCTTTGGATATCAGTATGATCCAGAGAATCCAGTTGAAAAAGAAGACGATTTAAAAATTAAATATGAAGCTTGGAATGCTATTTCGATTCAAGGTCCAGTAGATGGAGAAGACCGTGAAGATATCAGGGAATTAGTTAACGAAGCAGCTGAGGATTTCTCAGCAAAGGTTGTTAATGTTAGTGAATTGAATAAACAAGTGTTAAAGCTACCGAATGAAACAGATGAAATTACTTATAAAGTGGTAGAAAGCTCTAACACTGATTTGATTGACAATGATGGCTTCCTAGTAAAATTACCAAAGAAAAAACAGAAAAAACCAGTATATCTTACTGTTTATGTTTCTTCCGTGAAGGTTCCTTCCATTAAAAAGGTTGTAGTTGTAGATGTATTATTGCAACCGAATAAAGGTAAGGGAAAAGGAAAAGGGCGACTTCCTGCTCCAATCGAGGTGGAAGAACAAATTGAACAAACAACAGAGCAACAAACCGAACAACAAACCGAACAACAAACGGAGCAGCAAGTAGCTGAACAAGCTGCTCAGTAGGCTAGTAACATGTTTATTTAGGAACAAACACCAAGTAACAAAGGGTCCTACCTGCACATCTCTGTTGCAGGTAGAACCCTTTTATTTTATTAATGTAATATTTTTTCATAAAATAAACAAAAATCTGATAAAATAAGTATATAAATGTACGTAGGCTAATAAAAGTCTTAGTGTTTGTAAGGGCTTTCGTTGTACAGAAATGTACTGATTTGCTATAATTATGAAGAAATTCGAAGACCTACAGCACAATGGAGGGAAATAAGATGGATGCTATTTATGCAAACAATTATGTCATTGTTGCCATCTTTCTGCTTCTTGGTGTTCTGCTTCCAGTTGCTACGGTAAGTATCATTGGGCCTTTATTACGTCCCAATAAACCGAATGCTGAAAAGCAAACGACATACGAGAGCGGAAATATCCCGATTGGAGACAGTTGGGTTCGTTTTAACGTAAAGTATTATATCTTTGCTCTTCTGTTCGTTATTTTTGATGTAGAAACCTTATTTTTGTATCCGTGGGCAGTAGCTTTTAATGAATTAGGATTATTTGCTCTCGTGGAAATGTGCATTTTCATCGCTCTTCTGATGATTGGCCTGTTGTACGCATGGAGAAAGAAGGTGCTTGAATGGAATTAGATTTGAAGAGCATCGAACCAGATTTACAGGATGAATTAAATCGGAATGTTCTGTTTACGAGTTTAGAGACCTTAAAAGGATGGGTAAGAAGCAACTCGCTATGGCCACTTACGTTTGGATTAGCCTGTTGCGGGATTGAAATGATGGGGACAGGCGGTTCACACTATGACCTTGATCGATTTGGAGTCATTTTTCGCCCTTCTCCTAGACAGTCAGATGTGATGATAGTAGCTGGAACAGTAACGAAAAAAATGGCGCCATTATTAAGACGATTGTATGATCAGATGCCTGAACCAAAATGGGTCATTGCCATGGGTTCCTGTGCTACGGCGGGTGGTCCCTATATTAAATCGTATAGTGTGGTAAAGGGTGTTGACCAAATATGCCCTGTGGATGTTTATATTCCAGGTTGCCCGCCAAGTCCAGTTGCGCTGATCTATGGTATTAATAAATTACAAGAAAAAATCCGCTATGAAGCAAAGACCGGAAAGCGGGTGGATCAGCAATGAGTGAAGAAAAAAGAAAACCTACACCTGAGGAGAAGGCAGCAGCAGTGGCTGAAGCGAAGGCAAAAGCGGCAGCAGCTGTAAAGGCTAAATTGGCACAGCAAGCACAAGCGAATGTAGCCGATGAAGAACCAAACCAATCGACAACAAAAGGAATGGCACAAGGTGATTCTTCTGCTAGTTCTTCCGTACCTGATGAAAAATCGATAGCGAAAGCAAAGGCAGCAGCAGCCGCGAAGGCGAAGGCAGCTGCGGCGGCAAAAGCAAAGCTTGAAAAAAGTACCGCCACTGAAGTGAGTGCGGAGCTGGTTGTTCAAGAGAAGGAGACAAAAGCAAGTGAAGAAGTGATCGCTGGATCAGCTACAGAGATTGACACAGATGCCAAAGCGAAAGCAACTGCAAAAGCAAAGGCAGCCGCGGCGGCAAAAGCAAAGCTTGAAAGTGGCACGATTATAGGAAGCGCTGAGCAGTCTATTCAAGAAAAAAATACAAAAGCAAGTGAAGAAGTGACCACAGGACTAGATACAGATGCCAAGGCTAAAGCAGCCGAAAAAGCGAAAGCAGTAGCAGCTGCAAAAGCAAAAGCGGCAGCAGCCGCGGCGGCAAAGGCGAAAGCGAAAGCAAACGAAGAAACTGTAGCAGCAGAAGTTCCCCCCTCAAAGAATCAACCCTACCTAGATCGTTTTGTACAAATCATAGCAGAGAGATTTGGCAAAGAAAGCATTGAAGAATCCTACATTAACACGTTATCAAAAGAAGTTCCCACCATGACGATAAAAAATCAGATTTGGCATGACATTGCACTCTTTTTAAAGCAGGAACCCGGCTTACAATTTGATTACCTTTCCAACCTACATGGAGTCGATTATGAAGATCGAATGGAAGTCTACTATCATTTGTACTCGTATGCACATCATCAAAGCTTGGCCATTAAGGTGAAAACTACGCGTGAAGCATCGTCTGTTGCTTCTGTTGTAGATGTGTGGCCAGGGGCTGACTGGAACGAGCGAGAAACATACGATTTGTTAGGAATCCACTTTGTAGGACACCCCAATCTGGTTCGAATTATGATGCCAGATGAGTGGGTTGGACATCCGTTGCGTAAAGATTATGAGCCTTTTGATGAGGGGGTATAACCTTGAGTACTCCAATGACGACTAGTATTCGCACAGAAGAAATGATTCTGAATGTTGGACCTCAGCATCCAAGTACCCATGGAGTATTTCGTTTAATTGTAAAGATTGACGGTGAAACCATTAAAGAATCCATTCCTGTAATGGGCTATTTGCATCGTGGCACAGAAAAGCTAGCTGAGAATCTTACTTACACTCAAATCATTCCCTATACAGATCGGCTAGATTATCTCTCTTCCATGACCAATAATTATGTATTGTGTCATGCGGTCGAAACGATGATGGGATTAGAAATCCCTGAAAAAGCTGAGTATTTGCGTGTAATTGTAATGGAGCTAAATCGTGTCGCTAGCCATTTGGTTTGGTGGGGCACCTATCTTTTGGACATCGGAGCAATAGGTCCCTTTCTGTATGCGTTCCGTGATCGAGAAACAATTATTAATTTGTTCAATGAGATTTCGGGGGCACGATTGACGTACAATTATATGAGAATTGGTGGAGTAAAATGGGATGCTCCTCCTGGATGGATTGATAAAGCAAAGGAATTTGTTCAGTATCTTAAAAAGGAATTAGCTAATTACCACCTTCTGGTGAGCGGGAATGAAATTTTTATTAGTCGCTTAACTGGCATTGGTACCTATGATCGTCAAATGGCTCTTGATTATTCTTTGTCTGGTGTTATGCTGCGGTGCACAGGAGAGAATTGGGATATTCGTAAAAATGAGCCATATTCCATTTACGATCGGTTTGATTTTGATGTTCCTGTATCTACAGATGGGGATTGTATGGCTCGCTATCATTTACGTCTCCAAGAAATTGAGCAATCGCTACGTATTTTAGAGCAAGCCCTAGATCAATTTCCCTCGGAAGGAGAGGTTATTGGAAAAGTCCCTAGGGTGATTCGACCACCAGCAGGAGAAGCGTACGTGCGCATTGAAGCACCACGTGGGGAATTGGGTGTGTATATAGCTAGTCAAGGCAAGGATAGACCGTGGAGAATGAAGCTAAGAAGACCGTCCTTTGTGAATTTGCAGATTTTACCTACCTTATTGAAAGGTGTTAATATGTCCAATATGGTGGCGATTTTGGGTAGCATTGATATTGTGGTAGGGGAGGTAGATGCATAAATGACTAGTTGGCTTCAACAAACCCCATCATTTACCAATGTTTTACTGTTCTCCATGGCCGCAATAGTGTTACTGTTAGTGGTACTTGCTTTTGTTACATATGCTATCTATTTTGAGCGAAAAGTAATTGGCTGGATGCAATTACGCTATGGCCCTAATCGTGTAGGTCCCCTGGGGCTTCTGCAAACGGTATCCGATGTTGTCAAATTGCTTATTAAAGAAGATACTCGTCCCAAAAATGCAGACCGTGCTCTATTTACACTAGCCCCAATATTGGCTTATGCTCCCGCTTTTGCGGTACTGGCTGTCATGCCATTTACCGATAAGCTACAATTTGCCGATTTAGGGATTGGAGTATTGTATTATATCGCCTTGTCCGGCATTACTGTCATGGGTGTCATTACGGCTGGATGGGCTTCTAATAATAAGTATTCTTTACTTGGTGGCATGCGTTCGGCAGCACAGATGATTAGTTACGAGGTGCCGCTGGTTATGTCGGTTGTGGGTGTTGTCCTAATGACTGGCAGTCTTAACCTAAAAGATATCGTCTATGCACAACAGGACATGTGGAACATTATTCCGCAAATATTAGGATTTGGTGTATTCTTAATTGCAGCACAGGCTGAATTAAATCGTTCTCCGTTTGATTTGCCAGAAGCTGAGTCGGAGCTTGTCGCTGGCTATCATGTGGAATACTCAGGATTCCGTTTCGCAATGTTTATGTTATCAGAGTATGTGTACATGTTTGGCATGGGAACTTTGATTACCATTCTATTTTTAGGAGGATGGCTACCGATTCATCCGAGCCTCAGCTTTATTCCGCCGGTTATTTGGTTTATCCTTAAATTTATGTGTTATGTATTTTTGCAGTTCTGGATTAGGGCAACGATGCCTCGATTCCGTGCGGATCAACTAATGGCCTTTGCTTGGAAAGGGCTTTTACCAATTGCTCTTTTGAACATATTGCTTACGGCTGTAGTCATCTCATTTCAAAAAGGTTTTATTTAGATTTTCAGCTATAAGCCATCTATTTTGATAATGGGGAGGAATTTACATGCTAGGGTTTGCCAAAGGCCTAGGTTACACGCTCAAAAAGCTGTCTGAGAAGAAGCTAACGACGATGTATCCAGATGTGCCCTTCCAAATGCCGCCTCGATTTCGAGGAATCCAGCATTTCTCACCGGAAAAATGTATCGTGTGCAATCAGTGCGCTCGCGTCTGTCCGACTGAGTGTATTCAACTGACTGGGAAGCCGCATCCTGATCCCGAGAAAAAAGGTAAAATCATTGATACGTATGATATCAACTTTGAAATCTGTATTTTATGCGATCTATGTACGGAGGTTTGTCCAACAAATGCAATCGTCATGACTAATAATTTTGAGCTGGCTGTGTATAGTCGAGATGAATTGTACAAGGATTTAAAATGGTTGGATGATAACAATACCAATGTGAGGGAGGAGAACTAATTGATAAGCGGGTCATATGCCGTGTTCTTTATATTGGGCCTTCTGACCATTGGTGGGGCAATTTTTATGATTAACTTTAATCGAGTGGTTCACATGGTGATCTCTATTGGGGTAACGTTTATAAGTATTGCGGGTTTGTTTGTGCTACTAGGAGCTGAATTCGTTGCCGTTTCTCAAATATTGGTCTATTCAGGAGCTATCTCGATTCTGATGCTATTTGGAATCATGCTGACAAAGCATAATGCGACAGAAGAAGGGAAAAAACGTGGGGCACGGTTTTGGTTTAGCTTGGCGGGAGTTGTTACTTTGTTTGTAACTATTTTTACAGCCATTCAATACACAAATTGGTCCTCTGTGCCAGCGAGAACCCCCAATCCATCTGTTAGTAACGTCAAGGAAATTGGAATTGACGTATTTACAAAGTTCGTTATTCCATTTGAATTGCTATCCGTTTTGTTACTAGTAGCTTTGGTAGGCGCAATAGTGTTGGCTAAGAAAGAGGAGGAGTAACGCAGATGGATATTCATATCTCTTCTTATTTGCTTGTTGCCCTCATTTTATTTTGTGTTGGGCTGTTCGGAGCATTGACCAAACGAAATGCCATTATCGTCTTGCTCTCCATTGAACTTATGCTGAATGCTGTAAATATTAATTTAGTAGCATTCTCTAAATATGGTTTGCATGCGGCTGTTACTGGTCAAATCTTCACTCTGTTTACCATGACGGTAGCTGCGGCAGAGGTAGCTGTTGGGATTGCAGTATTGATCGCTCTTTATCGTAATCGTGATACGGTGAACGTTGATGAGATGGATAAATTAAAAGATTAACCAGGAAAAAGGATAGGTGAAAATATGGATACAAGTATGCAGTACGCTTGGCTCGTACCGCTTTTTCCTCTGATCGCTTTTGCCATCATCCTCTCGTTCGGACGGCAATTAAAAGAGGGAGCGGGATACATAAGCATTTTATTGACGGCGGCATCTCTGGTGTTGGCTTGTATCACGTTCATGGCTCGTTTTCAAGAAGGGGCACAGGATTACGTACTCAGCATTAAATGGCTCCAAGTAGGTGATTATGTCATTCCTGTAGGCTTTGAAGTAAATCAATTAAACGCCATGATGCTGGTGATCGTTTCAATCGTGAGTTTGTTAGTACAGATTTATTCGCGTGGATATATGCAAGGAGACCAGCGCTTCCCCGTGTTTTATCAATATTTAGCGCTATTTACCTTCTCGATGCTTGGCTTGGTTATCTCACCAAACCTCTTACAATTATACATTTTTTGGGAATTGGTGGGTGTCTGTTCCTTCTTATTGGTGGGGTACTATTACTTTAAACCAGAGGCTAAGGCAGCGGCGAAAAAAGCTTTTATTGTTACACGAATTGGTGATGTTGGATTATTCATTGCCATTTGCCTGCTGTTTTGGCAGACGGGACGCTTTGAATTTGATGATATATTTACCGCTATTCAGGGTGGTAAAGTAGAACCGTTTATCATTACCTTAGCTGCTATTCTTATTTTTGTAGGAGCAGCAGGGAAATCAGGTCAATTTCCGTTACATACTTGGTTACCTGATGCAATGGAAGGGCCAACGCCTGTGTCTGCTTTGATTCACGCAGCAACAATGGTAGCCGCTGGGGTGTATCTGGTTGCGACGACATTTCCGTTATTTATTGAGTCGCCTATCGCTTTAGACGTAGTGGCATATGTTGGTGGATTTACAGCTATTTTTGCTGCTTCTATCGGTCTAACGCAACGTGATATTAAACGTGTTCTTGCCTACTCTACAGTCAGTCAGCTTGGTTTTATGATGATGGCATTGGGAGTAGCGGGGGCTGCGGGTTATGTGGCAGGAACCTTTCATTTGATGACGCATGCTTTTTTTAAAGCGTTATTATTCCTTGCCGCAGGTAGCGTGATACATGCGGCACATACCCAAGATGTGTTTAAAATGGGTGGTTTATCGAAACGCATGCCAGTTACATCGGTTGTTTTTCTGATCGGGTGTCTCGCTATAGCTGGAATACCGCCATTCTCCGGGTTCTGGTCAAAGGAAGAGATTCTCGGTGCGGTATATGCAGCCGGACGATATGACTTATTAGTAATTGCGATTGTAGCTGCATTTTTTACCGCCTTTTATATGTTCCGTCTGTATTTCCTTACGTTTAGAGGAACACCTGCTTCTGAAGGAGCTAAAAAAGCATATGAATCACCAAGCGTCATGACGATTCCTATGCTCTTATTGGCATTGTTAGCAATTGGTGCTGGTTTTATTAATCTTCCGAATGCTCCTGTGCTAGGAGAATGGTTGATGAGTGGCTCTGTTGGTCAGTTTATTATCGATAAATATGGAGAAGAAGCTGGGCATGGTGCTTTATGGCTACAGATTGTAGCTGTAATTATTTCGTTGTTTGGAATAGGACTCGCTTATCTGATATATGGCAAAAAAAATCTGCCAAACGATATTATATCCGAACAACTGCCGTGGCTGTATCAGCTTTCGTACCGTAAATTTTACATGGATGAGATCTATACATTTGTATTTATTCGTCCGCTCAAAGGCATTGGCCTTGCTTTTAACTGGCTGGATTACTACATCATTGATGGCCTGGTTAGAAGTATTGGTGGATTGACCAACATGGTTGGAAGGTTATTAAGCCGCTTACAGTCTGGTCAGATGCAGACCTACGGCTTTGTAGTCTTGCTGGGGCTCGTTGTTCTAATGGTCAGTCTTACGGCGTTAGGGGGTGTTCCTTTTGTTAAATAGCTATCTGTTATCGCTCCTGACGTTCTCGCCTCTTCTGGCTCTCTTGATCTTATTGTTCGTTCCGAAGCAACAGGTTAGCACTGTCAAGCAAATTGGAGTACTAGGAACGTTGGTGCCGTTGATTCTAGCATTAATGATGTTTGGCGCCTTTGACTATCAACAGAGGGGCAATCAATTTGAGGAACATGCGACATGGATTCAAATACCTGCTTCCATAACAGCAGATCAACAGCTGTATAATTTGCATATTGATTATGAAATGGGCGTAGATGGTATTTCCATGCCTTTGATCCTGATGACAGCTATCATTGGGACACTAGCGGCTGTAGCATCGTGGGGGATTAAAAAGAGAGCGAAAGAGTACTTTGTGTTCTTTCATCTATTATTGATTGGAATGTTTGGGGTTTTTGCTGCTCAGAACTTGCTCTTGTTCTTCTTGTTCTTTGAGATAACTCTGGTAGCTATGTACTTCCTAATTGGGATTTGGGGTTATACAGATCGAGAAAAAGCGGCAAATCGTTTTCTCTTATATAACGGAATTGGCTCGGCACTAATGTTGGTCGGATTTATCACGTTGTTTTTTGTGAGTGCAATTGTGACACAAGAACCAACTATGAGTATACCCGTGCTGACAGAGGCACTAACTTCACCAAACAATGCATTTATTGAACATGTCCCAGAGACATTCCGTTGGGGACTGTTCCTGGTACTATTTATAGCTTTTGGAATTAAGCTTCCGATCTTCCCTTTCCATACTTGGATGTTAAGAGTCCATGTTCAAGCTCCACCGGCTATCGTCATGATTCACTCTGGTATCCTCTTAAAAATGGGAGCCTACGGGTTGTTACGCATGGGGATTGGATTTTTTCCCGAAACGGTTCAATATTTTGCTACAGGAATGGCAATTCTCGGTTTAGTTAATATTTTGTACGGAGCAGCGCTTGCCTTTGTTCAAAAAGATCTCAAAATGGTTTTAGCCTACTCCAGTATTAGCCATATGGGTGTTATCTTGTTAGGCTTTGCTTCTATGAATCAGTTTGGTTTTCAAGGAGCTTTATTCCAAGTGATATCACATGGCTTTATTTCAGCGCTAATGTTCTTCTTAGTGGGAATCATTTGGGATCGCACAGGTACTTCTCAACTAGATCAGCTAGGTGGATTAGCTAAATCAATGCCTTTTGTAAGTGGTGTCTTCCTAGCTGCGGGAATGGCTTCCTTGGGATTGCCGGGGATGTCAGGCTTTATCAGCGAGTTTTTTGCCTTCCTTGGCTTATTTGCGAGTCAACCAGTGTTAGCGGCGATTGGTACCTTAGGTATTATATTTACTGCGGTCTATGTGTTGCGTGCCGTGATGGCCATAACGTATGGTCCAACAAAAGAAAAGCATCTGGATTTGGCCGATGCACAGCCGATGGAGGTAATTCCGATTGTTGTATTGCTAGGATTTATCATCTTGATTGGTGTTTATCCAGCGATGTTAAGCAATCCCTTACAAGAAACGCTTAAAAACATTGTCATCCATGTGACGGGAATAGGAGGGTAAACGATGGACGTAAAAGATATTTTTTCTTATAACTGGAGTTATCTCCTGCCGGAGTTTACGATTCTTGGTTTTGCCACTGTCCTGTCCCTTGTTGACTTGATTGCAGGTAAGCGTTTGAATCGGACTATCATGGGTTGGCTATCACTACTAGGCGTTCTTATAGCTGGCTACTTCATTGTATCTAATGTGACTTCGCTACAAGAACCTGTCGTTTATATGGCAGATATGATGCGGGTAGATCATTTTGGCAGTGCGTTTAAACTGATATTGTTAGCTGGGGTCGCGTTTGCTTTACTAATGTCGATCAGCTATATAAAGAAAACAGATGAGGTTGTTCATTTTGGAGAGTTCTACTATTTAATGCTAATGGGACTAGTTGGCTGTATGGTGATGGCTTCTTCAGCTGATTTAATCACGTTATTCGTAGGACTAGAGCTACTTTCTTTGGCTTCGTATATCATGGTGGGTATGCGGAAGAAACGGATGGATAGCAACGAATCTGCCTTTAAGTACGTAGTGGCAGGGGGAATTTCTACCGCTGTTACGCTGTTTGGAATGTCTTATCTATACGGATTTAGCGGTACAACGAATCTGTACGAAATGACCCAACGTTTGTCAGAAGCGTACCAAAGTGGATTCGGTCCGATGATTTTGATCGGCTTTGTCTTTCTCGTGGCAGGTCTGACGTTTAAAATCTCAGCGGTACCTAATCATATGTGGGCACCTGACGTGTATCAGGGAGCCGCTACCCCAGTTACTGCTTTTTTGGCAGTTGTTTCTAAGGGAGCTGGTTTTGCGCTCCTCATCCGCGTGATGATTTTAAGTTTTGCTGGGTTATTTAATCAAGAAACCAATCAAAGTGTCTTTAGTGGGATGCTATGGGTTTTATCAATTGTAGCTGGTTTGTCTATGATTGTCGGAAATACGCTGGCGCTACGACAAAAAAATGTGAAGCGCCTCATGGCTTACTCCGGTATCGCCCAAGCAGGTTACTTACTAGTACCACTGGTTATTTTGCATCAGACCTTCTTTTTTGAACAAATCATCTTCTATCTAGTTGCTTACCTGCTGATGGCATTTGGTGCTTTTGCACTGATTATGGTGGTGACAGAGGATAGAAAGACACAGGATATCAAGGCGTTTGCAGGGTTGTACCATCGTTCTCCACTGGCGGCATTAGCTATGACGCTCTTCTTGCTTTCGTTAGCAGGCATTCCTATCTCCGCTGGCTTCTTTGGTAAGTTTTATATTTTCCTAAGCGCGATTGGAAGCGGTAGCTTCTGGCTGGCAGGAATCATGCTCGCTACCAGTGTCGTTTCTTATTATTACTACTTTGGAATCATTCGACAGATGTATATGAGAGCCGGAGAGACGGAGGCGGCGTTGCGATTGCCAATAGGAGTAACAATCATTGTAGTGCTGGCGGCGCTCGGAACCTTTGTCTTCGGACTTGTACCAGAGGTTCTCATCCAGTATATCCATACCCACTTTAATCCAATGTTTAATTTGGGTGATATGCTGTAAGCAAGCAATACAGGACCCTACGGTAAAGATAAGAAATAGAAAAAACAAAGAGGATGGCCAACGGCTGTCCTCTTTTTAGTAGGAGAAGCGTATATGTGTCTATATACTTCTAATCGATTAGAGTCTTAGCAATCGTTAACTTTTTTAATACCTGTAAAGTTTCTAACATCTCTATGATATCTAGCGCCTTTTCCTTTCAATGCCAACAGGTCTATGGTAAAGTAGTAAAAGAATTCACGCAGGGAAACGTTACAAAAATGGAAAATGAGTTTATAGAAAGAAGTGAGAGTTTTGTTGCTCGGTTCAAATGGACTTTACTCCTTGATGATGATTCTTATTTCTGTCATCTGTATAGGCATTAGCTGGTGGGCTATACAAGCTTTTCGCTTTGATCTATTTGTAAAACGTGCAGATAGTGCCCAAACCAAGCTATTACAAATCTTGCTTTCCATTGTTATCGGACATGGAGTGGCACGTTTTTTCATGGACTATTTAGGTTATTCTCTGTTACTGAATCAATTGTTTCAGTAGATTGGTATAACCCTCCAATTTTACGTACACAATGACTATTAAGATATAGAAAAAGTGTACGGGGAGAGGGAAAGAATGAAAAAGCACATATTTATGGCCTATGTTGTCATGTCGCTTATTGGTCTACTTGTTGTAAGTGGATTCTCTTATTGGTCACAATCAACCAAAGCATCTGTGGCAATGCAGTTAATAGAAGCTGCGGAAGCCACTGAGGCTTCAATAACCGACATTGAGCATCGGACCAGTTTACGGCTTGCATCTCTTAGCAATGCTAAAGAGTTTCTTTCTCTCGGTCATGAATGGAGCGGTATTCTGGGGATACCTTCTGCACGAGCAGTAACCGCAGAAGGAAAACAGCTCATCTATCAAACCGAAGGAAAAGTGGGACAAACCAAGCTTCAAATTCGCTTGATAGGAGTACCTGAGCCCCATAACATCAGCATATATTTGGTGATCTCGTTGGAAGGGAAGCGGATTCATGCGCAAGATATTGAGAGAGCGTATGAAAAAGTTGTGGATAAGACCAATAGTAGGGGTCTGATTCCGCAATTTAGCACTTGTATTCGCGGAATATACAATGATACACTGAGTGATGGTTGGCAGGAGGCTAGAATTAATAAGGTTTTTGCCCTCCTCCAAGCACAAGAAGTTGAGCGATTACAGGATGAATCTGTGACTAGTATTTCGGGCTATACCACACAATGGAAGCCGTATATAATAACCAACGATCAAAAAATGAATGTGCAAGTAGCGACACATGTAGATTCGTTGAACCAATTGACTAGGATCACGTTAGGGACACCTATCATCACAGCGGAATACTAAGCACGCGGAGGGGTATAACATTGGAAAAAATTATTGTCCGCGGTGGTAAGGCATTAGCAGGAAACGTAAAGGTTTCTGGTGCGAAGAATGCGGTTCTACCGATTATTGCTGCATCTATTTTGGCAGAAGAAGGAATATCTATCATTCATGACGTTCCTGGATTGGATGATGTCCATACAATTTGTGAATTGCTTAAAACCCTGCAAATTGACATTACATATCAAAATGAAATGTTAACCATTAATGCGACTGATTTAAAGGGTGTGGAAGCACCTTATGAATTGGTACGCAAAATGAGAGCATCATTCCTTGTAATGGGTCCTTTACTTGCCCGTAAAGGAAAAGCTCGTATTGCGTTGCCTGGTGGATGTGCGATTGGTACGCGTCCAATTGATCAGCACCTTAAAGGGTTTGAAGCGATGGGTGCTAAAATTGAGATTGGCCAAGGATTTATTGAAGCGAATGTTAATGGTCGCCTGCAAGGAGCAAAAATCTATCTGGATGTTGCGAGTGTAGGGGCTACTGAAAATATTATGATGGCTGCATGTTTGGCTGAAGGAACAACGATTATTGAAAATGCAGCGGAAGAGCCAGAGATTGTTGATTTGGCTAACTTCTTGAATAGCATGGGCGCTAAAATTCGTGGAGCTGGTACAGGTTCCATTCGGATTGAGGGCGTGGAGAGCATGAAGGGTTGCACCCATTGTGTAATTCCTGACCGCATTGAAGCAGGAACCTTCATGGTGGCAGCGGCTATTACAGGTGGAGACGTGTTTATTGAAGGGATTATTTCCGATCATGTCAAATCCGTAACTGCTAAGCTTCGTGAAATGGGCGTTACTGTAGATGAACAAGAAAACGGCATTCGAGTTACTCGCAAGGGTCCATTGAAAGCAGTAGACTTGAAAACATTACCGCATCCAGGGTTCCCAACTGATATGCAGTCACAAATGATGGCGTTACAGCTTGCTTCGGAAGGGACAAGCATTATTACGGAAACGGTATTTGAAAATCGTTTCATGCATGTCGAGGAATTTAGACGCATGAGTGCTAATATCAAAATTGAAGGTCGTAGTGCAATTGTCGAAGGTAATGTTGCACTCACTGGTGCTAAAGTGAGTGCAACTGATCTGCGTGCCGGTGCTGCGCTCATTTTGGCTGGACTTATTGCTGAAGGTGAGACAGAAGTAGGCGGATTGCACCATCTTGACCGGGGTTATGTGAACTTCACTGAAAAACTGCAACTGCTAGGTGCAAATGTAAAGCGTGTGAAAGTAGAAGAGCAAGTAGCACCAAGCTCTGAAAAAGTAACAGCTAAAGCTTTGAAAGTAAATTTATCTCCTAATTTTGCGTAACTAGTAAATTAGGCTGGATGACTAGTAGAAAATCCCTTGCCTTTTGGTGAGGGATTTTCTACATTTGCACTGGGATGAGTGCGAAACCCGTGGTAAGATGATGGATAAGAAAAAAACTGATAATAAATCAGCACATAATGGATGGGAGAAGAAGATCATGGAGACTGTGAAAAGCAAAAAACTGCTAATGCTCCTGGAAGAAAATTGCCGACTGAGCAATAAACAACTTGCGCTCTTATTGGATAGTACAGAAGCAGAGATTGAAGCAGAGATTAAACGTCTACAATCAGAGAAAATTATTGTGAAATATCCAGCGCTGATCAATTGGGATCGTGTAGAGGATAATCATAATGTAACAGCCATGATTGATGTTAAAGTAACGCCGATCCGCGAGGTTGGCTTTGAAAAGGTAGCGGAGCGCATCTCACGTTTTCCTGAAGTAAAGGCCGTGTACCTTATGTCGGGAGCGGGATATGATATTTCAGTAGTATTAGAAGGTAAAACAATGCATGAGGTTGCTAACTTTGTTACAAAAAAATTAGCTGTTTTAGATAACGTCGTATCGACAGCGACTCACTTTATTTTGAAACGTTACAAGCACGATGGTACCATTTTAGAAGATTATGATGATGATCGCAGAATGGTGGTAACGCCATGAGTAAGGTGTCCAATAAAAGCCGTTTGTCAGCCATCGTAGATGAACTCAAACCTTCTGGCATTCGCCGCTTTTTTGATTTGGCAGCTTCTATGGAAGGTGTTATTTCGCTAGGGGTGGGAGAGCCTGACTTCGTGACGCCTTGGCGCATTCGTGAAGCGTCTATCTCTTCTTTGGAATGCGGTTATACAGCTTATACCTCCAATGCAGGACTCATGGATTTGCGAAAAGAGATTCAGCGTTACACAGAGGAGCTAATCGGTGTCTCCTACGAACCTGCCAAAGAAATCATGGTGACGGTGGGAGCGAGTGAAGCGATTGATATTGCGCTACGAGCTATCATTAATCCAGGTGATGAGGTGCTAATTGTTGAGCCATGCTATGTTTCCTATGAACCTGTGATTCGTTTAGCTGGTGGAGTACCAGTCTTTTTACACACGTATGCAGAAAACCAATTTAAACTCACACCACAGGAACTAGAAGCCAAAATCACCGAGAAAACTCGCGCGATTATTTTTTGTTATCCGAACAATCCGACTGGTAGCATTATGAGCTTGGAAGAATGGAAGGAATTAGAGCCAATTTTAACCAAGCATGACTTACTTGTACTCTCTGATGAAATCTATGCCGAGCTAACCTTTGACCAAAAGCATGAGAGTATTGTGAGCTTGCCTGGCATGAAGGAACGGACGATTTTAATTTCTGGATTCTCTAAATCTTTTGCTATGACAGGCTGGCGCCTAGGATATGTATGTGCACCGGAAGATTTGTTGCAGGGTATGCTAAAAATCCATCAATACACGATGCTTTGCGCACCGATTACTGGACAGATGGGGGCCCTAGAAGCATTGCGTGGTGGGCGTGACGATGTAGATCGTATGGTGGAGAGCTATTCTCAACGCCGTAATTTTGTTGTGCAAAGCTTCTCTGAAATGGGACTTTCATGCCATAGACCAGCTGGAGCTTTTTATGCCTTCCCATCTATCGCTTCTACTGGATTAGCATCCGCTGAATTTGCAGAGCGTTTGCTTATGGAAGAGAAAGTAGCAGTTGTACCAGGTGACGTATTTGGTTCAAGTGGAGAGGGATATATCCGTTGCTCATACGCTACATCCTTTGAACAATTACAGAAAGCACTAGAACGTATGAGTCGTTTCGTAGAGCGTCTCTCTTAACTTGTTTATCTAATCTTGTAAATCGTTCTATCCTCTTGCCTTCATTCATAGACTAGTACAGCAGCAGGTTGTCTAGTTGAAAAGGCAGGGGGATTTTTTTATGAGACGTTACTTTCTTTTTCTGGTCTTCACCCTACCAACTCTCCTTGTTTTTGTACCAGCAGCTCTAGTCATGTATTACACGCCTGATCCGGTAGTTACCCCTGTTGTGATGGTCGAACAGCAGGGCGAACCTTATTCGGACAACCAGCCTCAGATTAATGTCTTTCGTAGCAAATTAAATCAGATAGAAAAAATGCCGCTAGAGACGTATATCGAAGGTGTGGTTGCGGCGGAAATGCCAGCTGAATTTGAGCTAGAAGCATTGAAAGCCCAGGCAATGGCGGCTCGAACCTATATTGTTCGAAGATTGGCGGAGGGTGAGTTTAAAGACGTACCTAAGGGGGCACATGTACTTGATACTGTTAAGCACCAGGCCTTTTTGGGAGAAGCTGAGCGAAAGAAAATATGGGGAAAGCAGTATGAGTGGAAGCAGAATCGTATTCATCAAGCTGTGAAAGGTACTCTTGGCAAAGTATTAACCTATGAGGGTAAGCCAATTGAAGCTACCTTTTTTTCAACCAGCAACGGGTTTACTGAGAATGCAGAGGATTACTGGTCATCCCGCATCCCCTATTTGCGGAGTGTAGCTAGTCCTTGGGATATTGATTCTCCTAGGTATGAACAAAACGTACAGATTCCAATTGAACAATTCCAACAAAAGCTAGGTGTGATGATTGTGGCAACGGCTTCTGATGGCAATTGGTATTCCGTTGAGGAGCGAACAGTCGGTAACCGTATTGGACGTATTAAAGTGGGAGAAAAAGAGTTTAGTGGTAAAGAGATAAGAGAAAAACTACGTTTATCCTCTAGTTCATTTTCTATGAAAATAAAACAAGGAAATGTGGTGATCACCACAAAAGGCTACGGTCATGGAGTAGGCATGAGTCAATGGGGGGCACACGGTATGGCTAAAGCTGGTAAATCAGCAGAGCAGATCGTTAAATATTACTACAAAGGAATCGCCTTGCAGGATTATCAGAATGTTGTGAAAGTGTAAGGTGTGAGAAAATTTTTTTAGTTTTCCCTTGTTTCTCAGGTTTATACGTCAAAAAACTGGCGATACTGAGGGATGAGGTGATCAAAATGGAAGATAAAAGAAATCAAAAACAACCTGTTTCTATGAAAAAGTCAACATGGAGAAGTGTTTTAGGAAAAAAATGGGCATTCCCAGCTATCTACATCGGGACAGCAGCAATCATCCTAGCATTCGTGATGTGGTATCAAGGAAGCTTACTTAATCAAGCAACCAAGACTCCACAACAAACTGACAACGTGACAGTAGTAAATGGTGAAAACAAGCCAGCTACTGTTCATGAGAAAGAGGAAGCTGTTGCGGTAAACAACACGACTCCAACTCTTGCGTGGCCTGTAGCAAAAGAGGTAATGTATGAGATTGGCATGGGCTTCTTTAATGAAGAAGCAAACGCTGATGAACAAGCTAATTCATTAGTCAAATTTAACGATTCTTTCGTACCGCATACAGGGATTGATTTAATCTCTACGAATGGTAAGGCATTTGATGTAGCAGCTGCTGGTGACGGGAAAGTTGTGAAAGTTTACAATGATCAATTGGTAGGCAATTTAGTGGAAATCGAGCATGCCAATAAGCTGGTAAGTGTATATCAGAGCTTGGAGAAAGTTACCGTGAAGGAAAATGATGAAGTCAAGCAAGGTCAGATCATCGGTGTAGCAGGGCGTAACGTATTCGAGAAGGATGCGAAAGCACATCTACACTTTGAAGTCCGGATGGATGGAAGCTCTGTTGATCCACACAAGTTTTTAAAAGAAGCACAACCGCAATAAAAGGATTAATGATAAGTGACAACCATCGCATAACCTCAGGAAAAAAGGGTTGGGAGAAATCTCAGCTCTTTTTTTATAGATGTGTCTCCTGCTGTGTAAAAGAAGCCAAACCCTAGGTGTGGCGCGGATAAAAGCCTAGTGAGTGTACAACCCTCCAAAAAAAGATGGGTACTTGTTAGCTTGTCATATGAGGATATGTAGAATATGTGTCCCCCTCAACCCATATATTGTATCAGACAATTTGATGCTGGGAGGCGAGGGGCGTGCACGATTACATCAAAGAGCGAACCATTAAAATAGGTAGATATATTGTGGAAACGCGCAATACGGTTCGCATGATCGCCAAGGAGTTTGGAGTGTCCAAAAGTACGGTACACAAGGATTTGACAGAAAGGCTGCCAGAGATCAATCCCGAACTGGCTAACCAGGTAAAAGAGATTTTAGAATATCATAAAGCGATTCGTCATTTACGTGGCGGAGAGGCTACTAAAATCAAGTATAAGCGTAAGAATAAAAAGGCTCGCAGGGAGCAGGAAGAGAGCGTGTAAGAAATATTTCATCTAATGAAGGTTTTCCTTGTACATTTCCAAAATAATTCCTATAGTATTAGGTAGCAGGTTAGTAAGTACAGGGAGGCCCTTTCATGTTGAGTAAAGATATTGGAATCGACTTAGGAACTGCCAATGTGTTAATTTATGTAAAAGGCAGAGGTATTGTTTTAGATGAACCGTCCGTAGTAGCAATAGATGATCATACAAAAAAAGTGTTAGCTGTAGGGAATGAAGCACATCGTATGGTGGGCCGTACACCGGGAAACATTATTGCGATTCGTCCTTTGCGTGATGGGGTTATAGCTGATTTCGAGATTACAGAAGCGATGTTAAAACACTTTATGGCTAAAATCGGAGCAAAAAGCTTTTTCGCGCGTCCTCGTATTCTTATCTGTTGCCCAACCAATATTACATCTGTTGAGCAAAAAGCAATCCGTGAGGCTGCTGAGCGAAGTGGAGGGGCACGTGAAGTGTTCATTGAAGAAGAGCCAAAGGTTGCAGCTATCGGAGCTGGAATGGATATTTACCAACCATCGGGTAATATGGTAGTTGATATAGGCGGTGGAACCACGGATGTTGCGGTTCTATCCATGGGAGATATCGTCACCGCCTCATCGATCAAAGTAGCTGGTGATAAATTCGATCTAGCCATTATGAGGTACATAAAGAGTAAATATAAAATGTTAATCGGAGAACGGACGGCTGAAGATATCAAAGTACAGATCGGAACAGTCTATGGTTCACGCCAGGATGAAATGGACATCCGCGGACGTGATATGGTAAGTGGCTTGCCGCAAACCATCACGATTCGTTCGCAGGAGGTACAGACTTCCCTGGCTGAATCAGTCAGTCAGATTGTACAAGCTTCAAAAAATGTTTTAGAACGAACACCTCCAGAGCTTTCTGCCGATATTATTGATAAGGGAGTTTTCTTGACCGGTGGAGGCGCACTCCTGCACGGTCTAGATCAAATGTTGATGGACGAGCTGAAAGTACCTGTATTGGTAGCAGAAGAACCAATGAACTGCGTAGCCAAAGGAACAGGCTTGATGCTTGATTACCTTGATAAGCTTCCTAGTCGTAAAAAGTTTTTTGGATAAGGAGGAGTTCTCTTGATTAGAGGGCTATACACGGCCGGCTCCGGCATGGTGGCATTGCAGAACCGTCAAGAGGCGTTGGCTAACAATCTGGCCAACATTAATACACCGGGTTACAAACAGAATGAGGGCGTGCTACGCGCGTTTCCTGAAGAGCTATTGATGCGTATGAATGATGAGGAAGGCCCTGACGTAAAAGGCTATCCGAAAATCGACAAGCATGCGGTACAAATCGGTAGATTGCATCAAGGTGTCTATATGTCAGAATCGATTTCTAACTTCATTCAAGGGGATATCGCTGAAAGTAATAATCCATATGATGTTGCTTTGACCGATAACCTGCCAATCCCGGAAAATGCCCCCCTCTTTAATAAAAAACCAGTTCAGCCTAAGCTATTTGTTAGTGTAGCTAAATTGGAAAACGCAAACGGGGCGGCAACAGCGGAACAGATTCGCTATGGACGCAATGGGAATTGGAATGTCAATCCCCAAGGATATCTGGTGAATACCGATGGCTACTATCTGTTAGGAAATGATAATCGTCCTATCCAGATTAGTGATGACACGGGTCTTTTAGATGGTAAAATCACCATTGATGCTGATGGACTGATTCACCTGTCAGACGGTACGACACGTCAATTAGGACTTGTAAAAGCAAACAATCCTTATCAAATGGTGCGCGAGGGAAACAATGTGTTTCGTGCACAAAACCCTGAGGATGTACAAGCTCTTGAGGGCCCTGACGCTGGACGCTATGCTATCCGACAAGGATGGGTTGAGCGTGCCAATGTTGATGCAACCCGTACAATGACTGACATGATGACGGTAATGAGAGCGTATGAAGCTAATCAGCGCGTCATTACCACATTAGATGGTACGATGGATAAGGCCGTCAATGAAGTAGGACGTGTAACCTAATAGAAAAGGGGGAGCCTGCGTGCAATCATTAAATATTTCTACATCTGCTCTGCGTGCTGTCCAACAGGTAATTGACGTTACATCGAATAACATTGCTAATGTGAACACTGTAGGTTTTAAGGGGAGTAGCGCAGATTTTTCTGAGTTGTTGTCAGACACCATGGGTAAACAACCAGTTAAGGATCAAGAAAATCGTAATACACCAGAGGGTATCTCTATTGGTAGCGGTGTGAAGATGGGCATGACTCGTACCAATCTAAAACAAGGTGGAGTGCTAACGACAGACGTTCCCACTGACTTAATGATTGAAGGCGACGGCATGTTTATTGTTCGCAAGCAAGCGATGGATGAAAACGGACAAGTCATTTTCCGTAATGGACGCCCTGTGGAAGAGTATTATGCAACGCGGAATGGTAATTTCCATTTGCAAAAGAATGAGAATGAGCGGTATAATCTGCTAACGGCTACTGGTGAAACGCTTGTCGATGCTTCAGGTATTGAAATTGACATTGATGACCCGGAAGGTGGGCAAATTACTGTCAACGACCAAGGTGAGATCCTTGTTAACGGAAAATCAGTATCTATCAGTGCAATCCCTTTATTTAAGATTACAAACCAAGATCGATATGAGCGGGTAGGTCAAAATAATCTACGTATTACGAATAACGTCGATGATCTGGCAGGTATGACGCAAATTGATTATGCTGAGGGTGAAGGTAAACTACGCCAAGGCATGCTGGAAACGTCAAATGTAGAGTTGAATCAGGAAATGACCCAGTTGATGTTAGCTCAACGTGCTTACCAATTTAATGCGCGTGCACTATCCATTAGCGATCAGATGATGAGTACGGCAAATATGTTACGTAGCCGATAGGCAAATTAGTAAGGAGGACCCCAAGCAGTGAACCAGGTAAAAGGACGTAAAACACAACGTGAAGAGTTGGATGCAAAAGAGGTAAAATCAAAAAAAGGTAGGAGCTTTCCAAGAGTGCTTGTTAAAGTAACCATGGTGCCTATCCTGTTATTTATCTCTCTTGCGATAGGCCTTGCTATCGGGTTTTCTGTCGTGGGAAAAATGCCTCTATCTCAAGCATTCCAGTTTGAAACGTACAAGCATATCTATGATTTGATGTTTTCAAGCTAATAAAGTATACAAGTTTGACAAGGTAGAAGTCCTTTTCTGTAGGAGAAGAGGACTTCTTTTTTGATATCATATTCCGCTCGTACTCCTAGTTGCTGTTTGTTCTGTGAAAAGGGTATAATGAGAATTGCTTGTGTGAACATAAGGTGAACCATTTTCTCTGGAAAATACTCTTCTCGCTCTTGTTATAGAGCCGGAATAAACGGAGGTATGCTCGGTGAATGTCCCTAATGCGTTAACTCTTTTGCGCATCGCATTGGTCCCGATCTACCTATTTGTGTTCTTTTCCGACCATATTATTTGGGCCTATTTCATTCTTATCTTCGCAGGCCTTACGGATGTGGTGGATGGATATATAGCACGTACTTATAAAATGACTACTGCTACAGGTGAAATGCTGGATCCACTTGCTGATAAATTGATGATGTTAGCCGTTATCTTTTCGTTTTTGCTGTCTGATCGTATTAGCATGTGGGCTGCATCCGTATTCTTTTTGCGAGATTTGGCAATGATTATTCTTTCTGCACTCTTCCATTTTCGCGGTAAGAAGCTCGTATCAGCTAATATTTACGGGAAAGTAACCACCGTGTTATTTTATATCGTGTTTACTTCCATCATGTTTCAATACACATATGGTGAATTATTATTATGGATCGTTATTTTGTTCTCCATTTTGACCAGTGCCATTTATTTGATGAAGGTATTGTTGTTAAACAAAGATATAGGAGAAAAGAGCACTCCGTAATCGAAGTGCCCTCTATAGGAAACCCTCGTCCTGATTGGGACAAGACAAGGGAGTACTTATATTGTAAGTAGATTAAACAACTCACATACATAGCTTAGCTAGTGAAAAAATGGAAGTGGAGGAAAGACGCGTGGAATACCCAACAATCTTAGATGCTGTACAAATTCAGGAAATCATCCCTCATCGTTATCCATTTCTTTTGGTGGATCGAATTGTCGAAATAGAATATGGAAAACGTTCTGTTGGATTGAAAAATGTAACGATTAACGAACCATTTTTTCAGGGGCATTTTCCCGGCTATCCTGTTATGCCAGGCGTTTTAATTGTAGAGGCACTTGCTCAAGTTGGTGCAGTAGCAATTTTGGGTAAAGAAGAGAATAAAGGGAAATTAGCTTTCTTTGCAGGTATTGACAATTTCCGCTTTAAAGAACAAGTAACGCCAGGTGATACATTGGTGTTAGAAGTAGAAATGACAAGGGTTCGCGGCACTGTCGGTAAAGGAAATGCAGTGGCACGAGTTGGCGAAAAAGTAGTGGCGGAAGGCGAAATTATGTTTGCAATCGCCAATAAATAAGTAAATTAGACAAAGAAGAACATGGGCACATTCTGGAATTGATCTTGAATGTGCCTTTCTTTTAGAGTAAAATTGGCTACGTGCAACCTGTCTCTTTAAGGCCTACATAATAGAATTAGTGGGGGCATATATTATGAAAGTCGCGCGAATCCTGGGGGTTCCGTTTTCTACTAAAGGTTTGCAGGATACGGTGCAGCATTTGACCGATCTTGTCAAACTCGGGGAGCGTACACACGTCGTTACCGCCAATCCAGAAATCGTGATGCTATCTCAAGGAAACAAAAACATGGCACGCTTGATGGAACAAGCCTATATCGTGCCAGATGGTATTGGAATTATTTATGCAGCTCGGTGGTTAAACGCCCCGATCCGCGAACGTGTTACAGGTGTCGAATTACTAGAACACCTCATGATACAAGCAAATGAAAACCATTGGGGGGTTTATTTGTTAGGGGCTTCGCCGGAGGTAAATAAGAAAGCGGCTGAAGTTCTACAGGAACGTTTTCCTCAAGCCAAGATTGTTGGTCGTCAAGATGGATACTTTAAGCCTGAAGAAGAGGCGAGAATTGTCGCAGATATACAAGAAAAGAAACCAAATTTACTATTTGTAGCCATGGGTGCACCGAAACAAGATGAATGGATAGCAAAACACTGGAATGCACTGCCTGTTTCACTTGCTATGGGAGTTGGAGGATGCTTAGACGTCATTTCTGGTAAAGTAAAGCGTGCGCCGAAGATGTGGCAACAGCTACACTTGGAATGGCTTTATCGATTAGTAAAGGATCCATCGAGATGGAGAAGACAGCTGGCAATACCACACTTTGTCGCCACAGTGCTGTGGAGCCGTTTGAAAAAACGTTCCGAGTCTCAGTAGAGAGGGGAAACATCATGTCTGGTTATGTCTTCGGACTGTTGACTGCGATGGTTGTGGCTTTTATCGCTACACCATATGTAAAAAAACTAGCAATAAAAATTGGAGCAGTCGATGCTCCCAACGATAGAAAAGTACACACCAAAATTATGCCGCGTATGGGCGGACTTGCGATTTTTATCGGATTTGTAGTTGCGCTATTTATCTTCCTAAAGCCTTTAACCAATGAAATGCTGGGAATCTTTATTGGTGGAACGATTGTATTAATCACAGGAATTCTTGATGATAAGTATCAATTGTCCCCTAAGTGGAAGCTGCTCGGACAAATAGTCGGAACAGCTGTTGTCGTGCTGGGGTTTGGCTTGAAGATTGGGGTAGTGAATCTTCCATTCGGGGATGTTGGTCTAGACTTCTCCACAGGTTGGTTAGCTTTACTAGCCGTTCCGATTACGATGGTGTGGATTATTGGAGTCACTAATGCCATTAACCTGATTGATGGATTAGATGGATTGTCTGCTGGTGTATCTGGTATCGCCACAGCTACCATGGGTGTTATGGCCATTATCATGAAGGATACTGGTGTTGCGATGTATTGCTTCATTTTGCTTGGAGCGATCATTGGTTTCCTTTATTTTAACTTTCATCCAGCCAAAATTTTTATGGGTGATACAGGAGCACTATTCTTAGGATTTAATTTAGCGGCTCTATCCATTATGGGCTTTAAAGAGGCTGTATTTGTTTCCTTTATTATTCCGATTGTGGTTTTGGGGGTTCCGTTGTGGGATACGTTCTTCGCAATTGTACGTCGTATTCTGAATAACAAACCAATTTCTAGTGCGGATAAAGGGCACTTGCATCACTGCTTATTGAATATGGGACTTTCCCATCGAGCAACAGTTATCACGATCTATGGAATGAGTGCGTTTTTTGGCGGAGCAGCCATCTTGCTTACGAAAGTAACCAACGCACAGCATACGATTTGGATGACGCTCATTATTCTGGCTGTTTTAGGCTTTGTCATTCACATGGTGACTGAAATTGTTGGTCTGGTCGGCCGTAAGCACCGCCCAATCCTCAATGCTTATGAACGCTTAAAATTAAAAGTAAGTAACTCGATGCGTCGAGGTCAATAAAAGCAAGAGCCGCTGATTTAGAGCGGCTCTTTTTTATTAGAACCGCCGAGATAAATGACGTGAGCGTGTAAGCACGATGCGTAAGATTTATGATGTAGGAACAAGAAATTGATGAATCATCTATCATCTCCTAGACATTAGGAGAGAAAAGTGTGTAGACAGAGGATCGATCTACACGTTTTTTTGTTGAAAAATAAGGGGAAAATGAACAGTTTTACGTTTATTTACGAACGAAATAAATCTTTACCTGTAAATTTTCCTTCATTAATATAGATGCAAAGTTAGAAGTAAAAAACACCTGCCGTAATTTGGCAAGTGCTTGTTTATACGAGTAAGGTCTAGTAATTCACAAATAATCCTTATATAGTTGTATAGGAAACCATTTCTTTGATAGGAAGTTGCAACCTTCAAATGGTTCCATGCGTATAGTAAGTAGATACTGGTTTTGTTTCGTCTTTCAATATGTCATACCTTTTTTATTCCGTATCTTCCTGAATGGCTTCGACAGGTAGCTCTACATATTCTTTAGTACCCAGAGTCAATGTAGCCTTACCATTTGTAAGATCTGTGATTCGTTCAATAAAAGCTGTTTCTTCTCCCTGTGGCAACTGCACCCGAACGGTTACGGTATCGGCATAATCAATACTTGCTACGCGGTGGTTTCCCAGTCGCAACTCGTTTTCCACCTTCCCCCACCAATGATAGTCTAAAGAAATGATTACTTCTTGGTGAAGAATGTGGGCAACGATGCCTGCTGCTTTCAATGCAGTGACCGTACCAGCTGTATAAGCACGTACCAATCCACCTGCTCCTAATTTGATACCACCAAAATAGCGCGTTACGACAACAACAGTATCTTTTACCCCATTTTTCTTGATGCATTCTAATATGGGTTTACCAGCTGTACCACTTGGTTCACCATCGTCACTAGAACGCTGGATTTGGTCATTCTCTCCCATGATGAATGCAGAGCAATTATGGGTTGCATCCCAATGCTTTTTCTTGATCATAGCGATGAAAGCAGTCGCTTCTTCTTCTGTAGTCACACGCTGTGCGTATCCAATGAAGCGGGATCGTTCAATAACGATCTCATCTTCTCCGTAGCCGGCCACGGTTTTATAATGTTGTAGCATTTGCATCACCTCATGCTACCAGCATATCGAGAAACAGAGATCGTTGCAAATGATGTGTAATTTTTTGCGCCTAGTAGACGTATTGTAAATGAGTGCAAGAAAAAATTCACTTGCAATACAAGTAATCTGCATCAGACAACGTGGATATGCATACAAAGCTGAGGATGCGTCGCCAACCAAGGTCTAAGCAAATCTGTAACAAAATACGAATGATTTGCCAGAGACCAATTTACGCCAGATATGGTATGGTACTAATGTAGATAGACGAGAGAGTTTAATAAATCGAATGGTAATTGAGAAGGAGTGTACAGATATGAATTTTCCTTATTCAAAAAAATGGATTGCCTTAACAGTAGCAGCGATGGTGATGACCTCAGGTAGTGGACTCGCTATGGCAGCCACTTCAGCAGCACCAGAGAAAGCAACGACTCAACAAGTGAATGTAAAGAAAGAACAAGAAGTAGGAGCAAACGATCTTACTGTAGAAAAAGCAGTAGAGCTTACATTAGAAAATAATCTTGATTATAAAAAAGCAAAGATCAATGTAGATAATGCGATGATTGGTGCAAACGCCGCCGCATTCGCTAGTGTTAGAATCAAGGAAGATATGATTGAAAATACTGGCACTGCGAGTAGTAAATATGTAGGAACGGTTAAAGCGGAGGGGCAGGAGAAGCTTGGAAAGCTTGCCTTGAAACGTTCAGAGGGAAGCTTTAAGCTAGGTGCAGAGAAGTTATACTTCGATTTATTAAATGCCGAGGATGATTTAGCGTTAAAAAAACAAAGCTTGGAACGTTCTGAATCTCAGCTAAAAATTGCTAATGCAGCATTTGGTGTAGGTACACGAGCAAAAACTGATGTATTACAAGCAGAAGCAGGGGTAGCCCAAGCTAAGGCTGCAGTCGCTCAAGCTGAGTCTGCAAAAGACATCGCCAGATTAGAACTCAACAAATTTATGGGTATGGACCTGAATAAAAAATGGAACCTACTGACAAAACAAACAAATGAAAATGTAGAAGTAATGGATGTTGAAAAAGCAATTGCCAAAGCATTAAAAGAACATGTGGACATCCTAACTGCTGAACAAGAAATTACAAACACAGAAAAAGAACTGGAAGTTATTGAGAAATACTCGATCCTCTCCGGGTTTGAAGGACAAATGACTAAGAATAGATATGAAACAAATAAATTAGCTTTAACACAAACTCAAAATCAAGTTAAAATGGATCTCATGCAGTCCTACTACAACCTAAATTCAATTAAAACTGCGTTGGAAGCACTTAAAAAGGGAACAGAAGCTGCATCAGAGAACTATCGTTTGACCAAACTACGCTTCGAGAACGGCTTGGCAACAGCAATTGAGGTAGTTGGTGCTGAGGAAGAGCTGTCTAAGGCGGAAAACAGCTATCAAAAGAATTTGCATCAGTTAAACCTAGCTGTGATGGCATACGAAAATGCAGTTTTGCAATCAACTAAGGGATAATAAAGCAAAATAGGGGTAGTTATCATCTGTATGTAGGCAAATAAAAGGACGAACCAAAGAGGGGATAGATCATTCTATCCCCTCTTTTTTTGGTATCAGATAGTAAAAATGGAAGAAGATTGTAGGTGACAGGTGCAAAACCGATTATTATAATTACCTTTGTGAGTCAATTCGTCCAGAATTATCAACTTACAAAAAGTTTTTTTAAAAAATGTATGCAACAACCGCAACTTTTTAAAATCCTATGCGTTTAATAGTATGTCGAAGTAATTACGGTTAGATTCCTAAAAAAGGATTCACGAAGTCTAGCAACTATGATACACTAATGACTGTTGCACTTTTATGACATGATTCGCTAGTTTTGCGTAAATTATGAAGGATTTTGTTCTTTCTAATATGCGATCCTGCGAAAGGGGGTGAAACGCGCTTGCAGGATTCGGGCTGGAAAAAGAAAGAGACAACTAGTAATAAGATATCCCAAAATCAATTGTTATATACTAGAGGAGGAGAACCTAAGGTTATGAAAAAGGTTGTTAATAGCTTATTGGCAAGTGCACTAGCACTATCCGTAGTTCCTGTTGTTGCAGGAGCAGAAGAAGCAGCAAAAACTACAGAAGAAACAAATACTACTGCACCACAATTAGATCCAAGCATGGAGAAAGTTATCAATCGTTTGAAAGCTCTAGGTTTGGCTGCAGGGGATGATAAGGGTAACCTTAACCTTGACCAAACAATCAAACGTTCTGAGTTCGCTACTTTGATGGTACGTGCTCGTGGACTAGAGCAAGCAGCAAACACTGCAACTTTCAATCCATTCTTTAAAGACGTTACTGCTACTGACTGGTTCAAAGGTTGGGTTAGCATCGCAGTTAGTGAAGACCTAGCAAAAGGTTATCCTGACAAAACTTTCCGTCCAAACAACACAGTAACATATGCTGAAGCAGCTACTATGTTAGTACGTGCACTAGGTTATGAGCCATTGGCACTTCAAAAAGGTACTTGGCCAAATAACTTCATCGCACAAGCGTCTGCATTGGGAATTTCCAATGGCGTAACTATCGATCCTAACAAACCAGCTGTTCGTGGTGACGTATTGAAGATGTTAGACAACTCTCTTCGCGTTGACCTAATGAAACAAACAGTTGTTGGATCTAACAACAATCACGAAGTTCTTGTTGGTAAGAACCTTCTAAACGAATACCTAAAAGTACAAGTTTACGATACAAAATGGACTATGACTGATCGTAACAAACCTGAAGATCTTCCTTCAGTTTCTAACGTACCAGTAATCGGTCTTGGTTCTTTGAAATACAACGAAGTAGAATTGACTTCTGAAAGCCGTTCTTTCTTCAACAAAGTGAAGTACAAAGTTGCTGACACCATCAATGCTAACGACTATGCTGGTCAACGCGTACAAGTATGGATCAAAGACAAAGATAACACTGTAGTATGGATGGAAGGTTCCGAAGACGAAACAGTTGTTTTCGATAAATACAAAGCTATCCATAACAATAATAAAAAATTGTCTCCTACTAAAGACAAAGACCAAATCAAAAAAGATAAGTTCAACAAACTTACTCTTGAGCTTGATAGCGATAAAAAATACGATTTCGCTGACGATGTAACTGTAACGTTCAACTTTGAGCGTGCTACAAAAGCATCTGATGTACAAGAAATGCTACAAAAATTGCTAGAAGCTGACGATGCTTATTCTGTTAAGCTAGTTCTTAACACAAAGAATGAAATTCGTTACCTAAGCATCGTTGACGATCGCAGTGGCGACCAAAACTGGGTAAACAACCACTTCGGTTCTGAGCTAATCAAAAAAGTATCTGACAAGAAGGTCACTACTTTGGTAGGTAAAGATCTATCTCTTGATGGTAAAACAGAAGGTATTGATTACCTAGTATTCTTAGATGGTAAACCAGCTAAATTGGCTGACCTTAAAGAAATGGACGTTTACCATGCATACCGTGCAGACGGTAACAAAGACAAAATCTTAATCTTCGCTAACCGTTCGGTTGTAGAAGGTAAAGTTGAAAAAGTTCGTACGAAGTCTGAAAGCGACTACCGTATCAGCATCGACGGCAAAGAATACCGTTTCAGAAACGCTTCTTTCGCGAAAGACAAAGACAAGGAAATCGAAGACACTATCTCTCCTGATGATGTTAAGAACCTTGAAGGTACAAAAGTTAAGATCTATCTTGACGCTGTAGGCCGTATTCGTCACATCGAAGGATACGAAGCTAACGATCGCAAACAATTGGCTGTTATTTCTACTTCCGGTGTTTGGGATAACACAAATGATAGATATGTCTTCAAAGTGTTTACTGAAAAAGGTAAAACTACTTCTGTTAAACTAGAAGGCAAATATATCAAAAACGAAAAAGGCGACAAGTTCAGCGACTTGAAGAAAAAAGAAGATGAACTTGCTAAAGATTACCTAACTTTGTCTAACAACAAAAAATTCATCCTTGCAGAAATCGAGATGAATGCAAACGGTGATATTGAAAAAGTTTCAATGAAAGATCCTGACAAAGTAAAATCTATGTCTAAATCTGAATGGAGCAAAAACTCCAAGAAGAGCGATGAGACAGTTAAAATCAACGGTAAAACATATGAATACACTAGCAGCACTGTATTGATTGATGGAACTAAGGATCTTACAGGTAGCAAACCTGAACTTAAGAGCCCTAAGATCTTGAAATGGAAAGATGTTGCTGAGAAAGACGCTGAAGTTTACTACACTGTAGACGGTAGTGATCTAGAATCAGTATTCGTATTGGATTCCAAAGGTCTTGCATCTGGTTCTGAGTTTGGTGTGGTTACTGAAGCTTACACTAAAGGAAGCACAGACTACCTAAAAATCAAACACCGTGATGATGACAACAAATGGGTTGAAGACGAGTTCAAATATGATGGTGACAATGGCGATAAGCTTGAGAAAACCTTCATTCGTTACAGCGTAGATAGCGACAAGCTTATCGAAGAAGATGATGTTAAAATCATCGTTGACGCTCGTGGTGACGAGTATGAATACAAAGCTATCAAGACTTCTGAATTTGAAGATGCAGGTGTTGAAGCTGTAATTCCTGCACTTGTAACAAAAACAGAATCTAAAAAGATCTACTTCAACACTGCTGATGAGAAGAAAGAAAGCATCAGACTTAACAAAGATGTTGTTTACTTCGACAAAGACGGTAAAGACCTTGGCGGAGTTGACACAGATGACTATGTAGTACTAGTTGATACTGATGATGAATCTGACGATATCGATTATGTATTGTATGTTATCAGCACTGACGATGCAAAAACTGAGGGTTACCTGAAGAAAGATGAAAACAAAGAAACCCTAATGGATCAATTCATGAAGCAAAAATGGAATGGTGAAAAACCAGATCCAAATGAAGATGGTGATCTAGACATCACTACACAACAAGCTACTGAAGTACTTGCAGGTGTTTATGGTTATGAGATCTCTGGTAAATTAACTGGTGATTTGAAAGATGAAGAAGAAGTAACAATCGTTCTTGGCGATAAAGAATTCACTGTAGAAGTTAAAGATGGTAAATTCGAATTCACTAAGAGCTACAAAAAAGTTGACGAAGCTTATGTAAAAGTAGGCAAAGAGAAATTTGATCTAAAAATCAAATTCAAATAAGTTAACCTCGTCAATATATAAAGCAAATGTATGGATAGATTAGAGACCTAGGTCTCTAATCTATCTAATACATAAATGTTATGTAAACAAGCAAATTAGATACTTCAATATACGATATTTGGAGGGGTAGTAAGTGAATAAAAAAGTAATCCTATCAGTGCTATCTACAGCACTAGTAACTAGCATGGCTACTTCTGCTTTCGCAGCATCTGGCGGAATTTATATTGGTGGAAAAGTGGACAGATTCTATTCTGACGATGCATTCATTAAACAAAATGCAATGCTAATCGCAGATTTATATGATTCCGGTCTAGAGAATGTTGAAAACAGCGTTCTTTATGTAAACTGGGATGGTAAAGTAGCTACTTTGCAAGAATTGATTGATGCTAAACTAGCTGGTAAAGAAGCTGAATACAAAACAGTAACTAGCGAAGACTTCGAAAAAATCGGTGGCGAAGAAGGTTTCTACGCTGTAAGTGATAAAGGTGAAGTTTCTACTGAAAAAGAAATGCAACCTGAGCAAAAACCAGTTGCTCCTGGCGATTTGGTAGTTGATAGCGTAGGTGCTACTAACAGCAAAACTGTTGTAGTTAAATTGCATAACGCAATTGAATCTGTAGATCGTGATGTATTTACAGTAGTAGCTAAAGATAGTGGAACAAAGCAATACATCCAAGCAGCTACTCTTTCTGCAGATAAAAAAGAAGTAACATTAAACTTCTACGATCCTTTGAAATCTAAGTCAACTTATACAATCTCCTATAAATCTGGGGATAAAGTTCTAACAAAAGATTTTGATTTTGTTGTAGGTGAAGTTGCAAAAATTGAAGCTTCAAATATGACTATTCCTGTTAAGGCTCCAACTCTACTTGATTACAAAGTACTTGATGCAGCTGGTCTAGATATTACTGCTGATACTAAAGTAGAATTTGAGTCTTCAATCCCTGGTGCAATTGATCGGGATAATAAAACAATTAAGTTAGACACTCCTCAAGTTGCCTTTGTGGTTGTTACTTACACAAAAGCAGATGGAACTGTTGTCAAGAGTAACCGAATTACTGTAGAAGGAACTGCAAATGTTGCAACTAAGCTTAATGACTTTACAATTGCAGATGCTAAATTAGCTGAAGATGATTGGAAAGCAACTGATTTTAAACCTGTTCATATTGTTAAAATTAAACAAGATAAAGTTATTTCTATCAATGCACAAGATCAATTTGGCAAATATAGTGATAATCCTGCAGAATTTGAGTCTTTAAATAAGGATGTTTTACTTGTTGATAGAGCATCTGGTAAATTAACTCCGATTAAAGCAGGAAGCGCTGATGTTCGCATCAAAGCTGGTAAAATTAATGAAATCGTAACTATTCAAGTTGGAGAAGAAGCAAAACTAGGTTCAATCAGCTTAGATAAGAACCAACTTGATGTATCTGATAAAGTAACTACTGCTCAAACTGTAAAAGTTTCTCTAAAAGACCAATTCAATGACGCTTTTACAGGAGCACAAGTTATTAATGCTTCTGTGAAACCTGGTGGAGAAGATGTGATTTCCATCGATGCGTCTGCAAATGCATCTAATGGTGAAGCTACATTCTCTATCAAACCTAAGAAAGCCGGTACAGCAGTTGTTGAGTTCAGCGCAGCTAATACTGACAAAAAAGTAACTTTAACAGTAAATGTTAAAGAAGCTGGAGTAATCAACGACTATGTTGTTGAAGGATTCAAAGCTGAGCTTGATAAACACGTTGCTGAAAACTCTAAGTTTAAACTATCTGTTTATGGTGTAGATGCAAATGGAACAGCTACAGGTGATCCTATTGAAACTGGTGTAACATACACTATTTTTGATAAAGATGGAAAAGAAGTAACTGATTACAAAGATGTAGCTATTTCAAAAGAAGTTAATGCTGCTGATTTTAATGCTGGTGAAACTTATACAGTGAAAGTTAAAGTTGGTAATTTGGAAATTTACTCCAAGTCTTTGGATGTAAAAGATTCTGAACCAAAACCTGCTGTTACTCAAATTGGTCAAGCATTAGATGTTACTGCTGGTGACAATATTCTTGATAAATTAAAAAATAACTACTTCGAAGTTACCTTTGAAGGTAAAGTTAACAAGACTGCAGAAATTACAGGAATTAAATTCTTTTCCGATGCAACTGATGTAGTTGATTCTTCTGCTGCTTTTACTAATACAATTAACGCTAAAGCTGAAGGAAAAGCTAGCTTAGTGGTAACTGATCTTAAAGTAAAAATCGGAAGTAAAGAATATGAAGTAAAAACTAACGCTATCATTGATGTGAAAGTAGCAGGACTTTCTGATGCTCAAGTAGTTGATAACGCTCTAGCTGGTTTAACACTCTCATTCGCTGGTAGTGAAACAATTGATGCTGTTGAAAGTGATTTTGATTTAACTACTCAACTAAATGGAACAAGCATTACTTGGGCTTCCAAAAATGCAACTGTTATCAAGGTAGAGAATGGTAACAAAGCAAAAGTAACCCGCCAAGCAGCAGATACAGATGTCGAATTAACTGCAACAATTGCAAAAGGTACTGTTACTAAAGACAAAACATTTACTGTAAAAGTAAAAGCTGCTCAGACATCGGTAAAAACAGATGCTGAAAAAGTAGCAGATGCAAAAGGTACAATTCAGGGATTAAACCTTGAATGGGATACTGATGTAAATACCACAGTAACCAAAGCAAACCAAGCAATCAGTGGTGCTACATTACCAGCAGGCGTAACAGCAGTAGCTGCAGAAGGAACAAATGGAAATGCTGGTAAAGTAGTTATTACAATTACTAGTGGCTCTGAAAAAGACACTTCTATCGTTCTTCAATCTTAATAACTACGAAGTGCTGTTTATAAACTCAATTGAGTAATTAAAGAGGACCCCCTTAGATAAGGTATAAATGCCATTCTAAGGGGGTCTCTAATTACATTAATTTTTGTAATTCTAATTGATGAAAACACAACTTTCATCTTATATATCAAGGCCTTCTGAAGGAAAAGCCACTTCTACAACCTCGCTAACAATGTCTCTATCTTCCTCTCATACCCATACCTTTAAAAAACTTAATTAATACTATCTCGAAAATATACCGTTGACCCTTTATTTTTATTTCCGGTATCATTTGATCTAGTATTTTAGTCATATGTACAAATGTTGTGACAACAATTCCAGCTGCCGTATAACGAGGAACCTTTTCTGATTCGTAAGCCTGGCAAAATGATATCCACCAATATCAGTCCTTATCTCGATCTAAAGCTCTAAAATAAACAATTATACCTCTATAGGGAACGTAATTTCTATAACTACTTGATCATCCAAAACTGTAGCGGTTACTAGACAAATGTAAACTTTTCATTGTTTTTTAAAACAACTACTTTATACTTAAAGTTATCTACACCAGTTAGATAGTTATTAAGCTCATCAGAAGTACAAATTTTTTCCGATTAAGAAAAACTGTAGAAATTTTATAGACAAAATTGAAATAAACTAAGTAAAATGTAATTTTTTATCCTATTTATTAGTTCAAAAGGTTTTTATCCTCACATAAACTACCAATTAAAAACCCAAACTATGTTATAATTAGACTTTGTAATTATCCAAAAAAATACAGGGGTCAATTATGAATCAAACCTACAACTTATCTCAAAAATCGAAACATTTTTTACTCATTCTTTTGCCGATCATGGTTACACAAGTGGCTCTGTTTGCGATGTCCTTCTTTGATACGATTATGTCAGGACATGCTGGGGCGAATGATTTAGCGGGCGTAGCAATTGCAACCAGTATATGGGCGCCTGTTTTCACCGGGTTGAACGGCATTCTATTAGCGGTCACTCCAATCGTTGCTCAAATGATTGGGGCACAGAAGAAGGAGAAGGTTCCTTATACTGTTTTTCAAGGAATTTATCTAGGCGTGGCAATTTCCCTCTCTGTAATACTAATTGGTATATTTGCCATTCCTTCTATCCTTACGGGAATGAAGCTGGAGCCAGAGGTACACCGGATAGCTCAGAGTTTTTTATTAGCACTTGCTTTTGGTATTATTCCTCTCTTTGTCTACACCGTTTTACGTTGTTTCATCGATGCTTTGGGCGAGACTAGAGTTACCATGTTTATCTCCCTAATCTCTTTACCGATTAATGTTGTATTAAATTACTTGTTAATCTTCGGTAAATTTGGCTTTCCACGATTAGGTGGGGTTGGGGCAGGGATAGCGACGGCTGTTACCTATTGGATCATTTTGATCATTACTTGTTTTGTTATTTTACGTGTTGGAAATTTTAAGGAGTATGGATTGTTTAGTAGGCTTTATAAGCTCTCCTTTAAGACCTGGGGAGAAATTTTAAAATTAGGCTTGCCGATTGGATTCTCTATTTTCTTTGAGACGAGTATTTTTGCGGCTGTTACCCTGCTGATGAGCCGATTCGATACCATTACGATTGCGGCGCATCAGGTGGCAATGAATTTTGCTTCCTTCCTATATATGATACCGATGAGTATCGCCATGGCATTAACGATTGTGGTTGGTCATGAGGTAGGAGCAAAACGACTTAAGGATGCGCGTCAGTACAGTTATTTAGGAATCGGAATTGCCGTAACACTGGGGTTATTATTTTCAGGAGCTTTGGTTATCTTCAATAAAGAAGTGGCATCCCTTTACACGAATGACATTGAGGTATTTGAGCTGGCTCAGCACTTCTTATTGTACGCCATCTTTTTCCAGTTGTCTGATGCGATTGCTGCACCAATTCAAGGGGCACTACGCGGCTATAAAGACGTGAACATTACTTTTATTGTCGCTTTGATTTCCTATTGGGTGATTGGTCTACCACTTGGATTTTTATTAGTACAAATTACGGATTTAGGTGCATTCGGTTATTGGATTGGGTTAATTGCCGGTCTTGCCGTTGGAGCTGTTTTCCTCATGTGGCGATTGTTGCATTTGCAGAAGAAAACCGCGAGAAGTACTGGCGAGGGTACTATGGAGTAAGAATTAGAGGATGATAAACGACAAATGAGACGAGCGAGCTATACGCTCGTTTTTTTGTATATAGACACAGAGGATTAAAGCTGAAAATACCCTGCGTAAAGAAGGCATATAATAAGGAAGCAATTTGATTTGATTATGTATTCTTTCTGATGTCGTGAGAAAATAACGGCTATTTATCCTTTGACAAGTAATGAATATAAGGATATACTCGAAGTATTAATTGACCACTGGTTAAATAAATTGAAGTGAGTTCATAAGGAGTGAAGCACGATGGCGGCAAGAAAGGCGGTAGCTAAGGAACTGAGCCGTGAACAGATTGTAAAAGTAGCTCGGGAACTATTTGCAACACAAGGCTATCGAGCGGTTTCTATGCGAAGTATTGCACAAAAACTAGGCTATAGCCACGGGTCACTTTATTATCATTTCAAAGAAAAAGCTGAGCTATTTAATGCTATTGTGCAAGAGGACTACCGTACGTTACAGGAACAAATGAAAAAATCAATTGACCAAACAGATACAGAGAGGCAGCCTCAACATAAATTAGAATCTCTGATGGAGACCTTCATCCATTTTGGTCTTAGCCATCCACATCATTATGAAATGATGTTTTGTTCGAACGAACCAGAGACTCAGCAGTACGCTCGGCCAGAACAGGACAGTTGCTATGAAACCTTTGCAAGCCTAGTAAGGGAAGCAGCGGGAGATACGCTACAAAAGATAGGAAACATGTACACAATACCATGGGTTATATTCCTCTCTTTACATGGATTTGTCGTTCATTATATTCAAACGAAGCAAACGTATGAAGATGTGGAGGCACTTGTAAAGGTGCATGTACGATACCTAGCTAGCCAATTGATTGGCTAGCGTGAGGCTTGAATGAAGCGAATTGAGTAAATAAGCAACGTCATGAACAATAGCGAAAGAAAGCTAAAAAATAAACAATAGATGAAACAAGAAACCATCGAAAAAATAACTCGGCAGTAGTCGAGTTTTTTCTTAAATATTAATTGACCATTGGTTAAAAAAGGAGAGAATAGCATGAACAAAGCATTGGTATTCGGAGCTACAGGTAGTATTGGAACAGAATTAGTTTTAGAATTACTTCGCAATGGTATTCATACGGTAGCTTTTGCACGTTCTGATAAAAAGCTGACGAAATTACAAGCAGAATGGGAATTGGAAGCAAAAGAATTAGACTACTCTCCAACTCTGTCCTTATATACGGGAGATGCCTACTGCCTAGAAGATTTACTACAAGCTGCTACAGGTGTGGATGTGATTTTTCATTGTGTCAGTGTTCCTTATCCGGAATGGAAAACAGGTCATCCTGTTTTAATGCACAATGTCTTAACTGCCGCCAAGCATCATGGGGCGAAAGTAGTTGTGATCGACAACATCTATGCATATGGCAGGGCCAAAGCACCACTGGTAAATGAACAGCACTCTAAAGAACCACATACGACCAAGGGCAAGATTCGCTTACAGATGGAACAGCTTGTGTGGAAAGCACATGAGTCAGGTACTCCATGTATGCTCGTTCATTTACCTGACTTTTATGGTCCGCACGCTACTAATACCTTTTTACATGTTACGTTGGAGTCTATGGCGAAAGGGAAGCCCAGTATTTTTATTGGTGATACTACTATCAAGCGTGAATACATCTATACACCTGATGCAGCACAAGCGATTGTCCAATTGGCTAAACGCCCGAATACGTATGGAACGACTTGGAATATTCCAGGCGCTGGGACGATCTCAGCACAACAAATCAGGGAGATAGCGCGTCTATATAATGGAAGAAACAATTTCATCCTTCCTATCGTGCGCAAATTAATGACAGTGCTAGGCTGGTTCCAGCCCTTTATGCGAGAAATGGTGGAGATGATGTATGTTACAGAATCTACCATCCAACTGGATGGTAGTAAATATGAACGCGAGCTTGGGCGTATTGTACATACCCCATATGAACAAGGTATAATGGAATGCCTGAAACGATTGAGTTAAGGAAAATATGGGCTTTTGTGTTTTGAAGGTTACTTATGATAATATGAAAAGATAAGAATATAGGTAGACAATACTATACACGTGGGAGCGGAAAAATCATGTTTTCCTTTTTGAAAAATATATTGTCAGGTGATGAAAAAGACACTGCTACTTTGCCTAAAAGTAAGGAACAGTCGGTGTTGCCTGTTACAAACACGGATATACAAGCTTCGGATAAAAACAATGGGAAAGCCAAGAAGACCACTAAACAACAAAAAGCAACTGGCGTCGCTAAACACGTGACGGAGCTTTCCCTGCACCCGTTATGGGAACGTGAGCTAGATAATATGCAGAAATATTCTATGTCCTTCATGGCTAATCAATTAGAGCCTTTGGAAGAGGGCAATATTGCTATCTCCGGTTTTAATATGGTGCCGCATGAGGACGGAATTGAAATAGCGGCTTTTGTACGAAATGCAAGCGATAAGCCTGTTTTGTTGGGAAAAATGACTTTGCTTATCATGTTCGAAGGCGATCAACTATTTACTCGACAAGAATTTGATCTAAGTGAGCTTGGAGAAATTCCGGCGTTCCATGCTAGACCGTGGAATTTTGTGTTTACGAGAGAGCACTTTATCACGACAAATATTCTCTTGCAAAACTGGAGCCTTTCCTTTGAATTGGCTCAAAAGAAAATGGTCCTGCCGAAAAATTTGGAGCTGGAAGAGTCTTGGGTAAAGTCGTTAACTGACGATCAAAAGAAATACTTTATTGAACTGGCAAAAAGGCTTCCTGAGTTAAAAGAAGGTGAAGTAAATGTTCAGAGCGTTCAGGCGAAGCAAAACGATGAGGGCATGATTCGGGCAATTCTCTTAATTCGTAATGGATCGACGCAGAATCTCTCTTTTGAACAATTGCCACTGGCTCTCTATGATGCCACAGGTGATAAGGTAGCAGAGGGTGTATTCCAGTTAAAAGATTTTGTTGTAAATGCACAAACGAGCAAACCATGGATGTTTATTTTTCCAAAAGAGAGCATCCTAAAGGAAAACGTTGATTTATCTCAATGGAAAGTGCAGCTTGCTCAGAATTAACCTTTTGTTAGGCAGATAGCTCTTGATCACTGAATGGAGATATTACCTCGCTAAAACGGGATTGATCATATAGGAATTTTGTATCACAGCAAAGAGGGGGATCTTATGTTTAACTTTTTAAAGAATTGGTTTACTAACGATAATGAGATGCGGAGTCCTGAGGATCTGAAGAAAGACCTTTCTCAGACTACGCATAATCGGATTGAAGAAACGAAGGAAAAAATGTTAAAATCAAGCGATCTGGATGTTTCTTTTAATACAGCATGGAATGAAATGCTGGATCAAGAGAAAAAGTATACCTTGCGCTTCTTAAATGATAGCTTGCCGGATATCCCTGAGGGAACGTTAGGACTCACAGGATTTAGCTTGATTCCTCGTGAAGGTTTCGTTACAGTAGCTTTATTTATTCGTAATGCCTCATCAATACCGGTAGAAATGGGTACATTAGACCTAGCGATTGCTGTTGAAGGTCATTTATTTGCTAAAGGCGAATTTGACCTGAGTCCGGTTGGAACGATTCCACCAATGAGTAGTCGTCCTTGGGAAATTACTTTCCCAGAAGATCTAGTGACGAACGAAAAATCCATGGACGTTAGACAATGGAAACTGATTATTGGATTGCCACAACGTGAGTTCGTCTGGCCAAAAAATTTAGAGATTGATCCAGCTATGGAAAAGCGATTGACCGTAACTCAAAAGGATCGTTTGGAAAATATGATATATAATCTTCCTTTCTTGGCTCCGGGTACAGTTAGTTTCACTGGTTTTGATATTGGTTTAAAAGAGGATGGACGTTTAGTTGTGGCTATGCTAATCCGTAGCGCTTTGGAAGACACATTTCAACCAAAGGCTTTGCGTGTAGTAGTGCGCGAGCGAAACAGTGAGAAAGTAGTAGCTGAAGGAATTGTGGACGGAAGTAAGATCAGTCTGAAGAGTGGTTCTAGCAAACCTTGGATATTAGCGTTCCCTCCAAAAGTTGTTACTATGAATAAAACATTGAATAAATCCAATTGGGAATTGGATGTAGAAGTTCTATAGAGAAAAGCGTGCAAGGTGACTGCTTATAGCATGTCGCCTTGCCTTATGCACAGGAGGTTATAGGATGAGTTGGCAATTAGCAAATTGGTTTGGTTCTAAACAGGGATTAGAGCAGGCCCGTGAGGATATTCATGAATTTCTACAAAAAGAATTTTACCTAGGTGTGTCTGGGATTGAGCAGCCTGAACAATCGTCTAACCGCATCCCTTCCAAGGAATTGTTTCTAAACTTGAATAGTTTAGGTTCCAAGAATTTGGAAGAGATGGACGTTGAGTTGTTGCAATTTATTCACGATGAGTTGCCACCGGTTGTCCGTGATGAGGTAGGGATTTTTCCGTTCTTTACTAATGTATTAAATACAGGTTTCTTAGTAATGACATTTGTTCGTAATGCTACACATCAGGATATTATGCTAAATAAATTACCACTGGCTTTGGTTACTTCTGATGGTAAAGTAGTAGCACGTAAATCCTTTGAGATGTTAACAATGGGTGGTTTACAAGATATGTCTGCAAGCCCATGCGAATTCCTTTTCACATGGGATGATTTCTTGTTCATGCCTGAAGATGATACGCAATTATTTATGGTCTATGATAAAGAAAGATTAGATCAATATAAGATGGAAGAAAAGCTAGTGGAGAAACACAATGGCTTAACGGATGAAGAAGAAGAGTCATATATACAAAAGGTAAAAGACCTTTTCCCGATCCGAGACGGTCAAGTAGAGTTGACAGCTATTGATTTAGTTCAGGTTCAGGATGGTGGCTTAAAAGTCATTGTAGCCTTTATGAATGGTTTGGATAAACGTGTAGAATTCACAGAGGTACCTGTATATATCCGTGATGAGATTGGAAGAGACATTGCACGTATGCATTTTGGTTTGCATAGTCTCTATATTAAGCCTAAAACTCAACGTGTATGGGGATTCTATATTCCAGCAAGTTCATTAGAAGGCAAAGAGCTAGACTTGTCTAAATGCAAAGCATATGTACCAGATGCAAGACAGGATAAAGATGTAAAAGCTCAGAAGCTAGAATTACATGAAAATAACAAGGGATTCATTCAGTAATCCTTTCCATGACCCCTTTCGTGAAGAGAGGGGTCTTTGTCTATAATGATTTGGAAATATTTAGGCGCAGGAAATAGTTGTCTCTTGAGCAAGCCTATACTATGCTATATAAAAGAACAATCGAAAGATTAAGAACGCTAATCCTTCCTGATTTACTTCTTTACAGGAGAAGGAGGAAAGGGCACCATATGCTATATTCACAGTTGACAAAAAGAATGATAATTCCAGCGGTTATGGCCGTAATTACTTTTACAATTGGTGAGGCACCTGCGCGGGCATCTACCAGTCCGAACGATCCTTATTTTTCAAAACAGCTTCATCTACCGCAGATTAAAGCGGTTGAGGCTTGGGGGATCGTCAACAGCAATACAACCATTAAGATTGCAGTACTTGATTCTGGGGTGGACTCTTCTCATCCAGATTTAAAGGACAATCTGTTACCTACTATTAATTTGGTACAAGGGGAAAGTGCATCGGATCTAAACGGGCATGGAACCAATGTGATCGGGGTATTAGGAGCTAAAGGAAACAATGCTCTAGGGGTAACAGGGGTATTGTGGAATGCTAAGATTCTGCCGATCAAAGTCTTGGATAAAAAAGGATTTTCGTCATCTGACCGTTTAGCAGCGGGAATAAAACGAGCGGTCACTGAGGGAGCTAAAGTTGTTCTTATGTCAGCCAGCACACTGTATTATTCGAAAGCGCTGGAAGATGCAATAGATTTTGCGGAGGGCCGAGGAGTTGTTGTTGTAGCGGCTTCTGGAAATGAAGGTAGTCGTGTTAACTATCCTGCTGCTTTTCCGACGGTAATCGCAGTTGGCGCTGTTACTAACTCTAATGCCATCCATAGTCGTTCTAATTTTGGACCAGAAATTAATCTGGTGGCTCCAGGTGTGAATGTGTACACGACAGCAAGAGGTGGCGGGTATGATTCTATGAAGGGTACCTCTGCAGCAGCTCCTCAGGTAGCCGGTGCAGCGGCGCTAATTCTTGCGAGAAACCCAAAGATGAAACCGTTAGAAGTACGACAGCTTTTGTACCACTCAGCAACCAAATTACATGGAGCTAGATGGGATAAACGAACAGGTTATGGGCTTTTAAATGTTCAGAAGGCAGTAATGAGTAGACTACCTGATGATATAAATGAACCCAACAATACACAGAGTACAGCGGCCGCATTCCCAATGGAAAGCCAAATCCGCGGTTCTCTGAGCGATAAAGATAAGAGCGATTGGTTTTACACCGATATTCCATATGAGGGAACCTTAGAATTAAAAGCAGACGTATCGGTGGATACCCCTGCTCCATTGGCCGCTAGCGTTTATCAGGATGGAAAGCCTCAAGATACGTACTATTTTGGAAATAAGACAACTGCAACAATTGCGGTTAAGCCAGGGAAGGTTCACATTCATTTCCAACGATCTGCGATATCTGGCACGGTTCACTACACGATTACGAACCGTTTTTCCATTGCGCCTGATCGATATGAGCCAAATAATAGTATTGATCAAGTCCGACCCTTGCCTCCTGGTAATAATATTGAGATCAAGGGAAATTTTCATACAGCACAGGATGTTGATTGGTATTCCTATTTTGTACGTGATCCAGGTAAGCTTTATCTGCGCGTGGATACAGATACACTACGATTAGACCCACAAATTAGGGTACGTAAAGAACGTGATAAGACATCTGGCGGAATATTTCTTGATAGTAGCTCAGCAACCGATCCGTTAGAAAGCTTAGAGATGAATGTTACACCAGGTCGCTATTTGTTCCAAATTCAGAACAGCTATCCTGCTGCTGTGAGCGGGGAGTACTTTTTTCAGCTAAATTATATGCCGGAACGAAAAGACCCAAACGAACCAAACGACACGTATCGTTTAGCTACAAAACTAGGGGATAACAGTTTGATTACGGGAACAATTTCTTCGGAAGCAGATAACGATTGGTTTACATTTTCGATACCAAAAGAAACGTACGTTACTATTCGAGCACCTTATGTACCGCCACAGGTTAAGATCATGATGAGTATTTATGATAGTCGCGATATGAAATATGCGATTCGAGCGGAAAAGGTTTCTGGACAAGATAATAGCATCGTCTTTGAACGGAAATTAGCTGCAGGCACATACTATCTGAAGCTAACCAGCACCACACCATTTCGTTATGATGCATATCGATTTACGTTAACTCGTCAGGAAATGTATGGAGGTTTTCGAGACATACATGGGCATTGGGCTAGAAATGATATAGGGCGCTTAACTCAACGTGGGGTTATTACGGTACCTAATACGTATAGTTTCCGTCCAGATGCAAATATGACACGAGCTGAGTTTGCAGATATGCTTCTACGTTCGATGAAGGCCAAAAAGATACCTGTTGGTCGAGTGGGTACTAATACCTATAAGGATTTAAACAAAAAGCATTGGGCGTATGAGAGTCTATTACAGGCGTCACAATTGGGGATTATGAACGGCTTCAACGGAAAAATTGAACCGGATCGATCTGTTAATCGAGCAGAGATGGCTTTGATGATTGCGCGTGCTAAGAAACTAAACGTATCAAAATCGTCTAGTATTTCTTATCGGGATGTGCCTAATTCACATTGGGCGGTGGCTGCAATAGAGACCCTTTCACGCTATGGTTGGTTACATGGTTATCAGGATGGAACCTTTAAGCCGGAGCGTCCGGTAAAGCGAGGAGAAATGGTTACCGTTTTAGCTAAATCATTCCAATTGTAAAATATCGGATTATTTTACTGAAGTACATTGACACCCTTCTAAAAAAAGATTATTCTATAAATCATGGATATTACTCTTATCCAGAGTAGGCGGAGGGACTGGCCCCATGAAGCCCGGCAACCGTTTTGAGCGGTGCTAACCAGCAGAGAAAGGATAACTATTTAAATAGTTAGACTCACTCTGGCCGATAAGAGGGTTAAGGAACGCACTAGAAAAGCAACCTTTTCCTCAACGAAGGGAAAGGTTTTTCTTTTTGTCGTGATGGAAACCTGGCTCGGCAAACATATTATATATCATGTTTCCAGTTGAAGGAGGTTTTTAGTATGGAATTGCAAAAAGGGCGTCGCTTGTTTACATCTGAGTCCGTTACTGAAGGACATCCAGATAAGATTTGTGACCAAGTCTCTGATTCTATTCTTGATGCGATCTTATCGAAAGATCCAAATGCTCGTGTAGCATGCGAGACATCTGTTACCACTGGTTTAGTACTTGTGGCAGGTGAAATCACAACTTCTACGTATGTAGATATCCAAAAGCTAGTAAGAGATACGATTCGTGAAATTGGTTACGATCGTGCAAAATATGGTTTTGATGCAGATACATGCGGTGTCATTACTGCAATCGGCGAGCAATCAGCAGATATCGCACTAGGTGTTGATCAGGCGTTGGAAGCTCGTGAAGGTAGTATGACTGATGCAGAAATCGAAGCGATCGGTGCAGGTGACCAAGGTCTAATGTTTGGTTATGCTTGCAACGAAACTCCAGAATTGATGCCTCTACCAATCAGTATGGCTCACCAATTGGCTCGTCGTCTGACAGAAGTGCGCAAAAATGGTTCGCTTCAATACCTTCGTCCAGATGGTAAAACTCAAGTAACAGTTGAATACGATGGCGATAAGCCAGTTCGCATCGACACAATTGTTATTTCTACTCAACATGCTCCAGAAGTAGAACTAGATCAGATTAAAAAGGATCTAATGGAGCAAGTAATTAAACCGATCGTTCCTGCAAATCTGTTAGACGATCAAACGAAATACTTTATTAACCCAACTGGTCGTTTCGTAATCGGTGGTCCTCAAGGGGATGCTGGTTTAACTGGCCGTAAAATCATCGTAGATACGTATGGCGGTTACGCTCGTCATGGCGGTGGTGCATTCTCCGGTAAAGATCCTACAAAAGTAGACCGTTCTGGTGCTTATGCAGCTCGCTATGTAGCGAAAAACATTGTAGCAGCAGGTCTTGCTGAACATTGTGAAGTACAGGTAGCTTATGCAATCGGGGTAGCTCAACCGGTATCTATCGCTGTAAATACATTTGGAACAGGAAAAATTGCGGAATCTGATTTGGTAGCATTGGTTCGTAAACACTTTGATCTACGTCCAGCAGGTATCATTAAGCAATTAGACCTACGTCGTCCGATCTATAAACAAACCGCAGCATATGGTCATTTTGGTCGTAATGATCTTAATGTACCATGGGAGCGTACAGATAAAGCAGAAGATCTGAAAAAAGACGCTGCTAACCTGTAAAAAATACAAAGAAGCCTGGGATTTTCCTAGGCTTCTTTTTTCTTACAAAAATTGCGAAAAAGGCTAGGCAAGTACAACTTCAATGGGTTAGACTACGTAGAGGATTCTGTAAATCTTTGTCGAAAAGCACTATAATAAGATCGAAAGGAATATGGCGCATCATGAGGAAAAAGCCTTTCTTTCTCGTCTTTTTCTTTCTTCTCCTCCTGTTTTCTACCCTTGTGTATTGGCTTAGACCAGAGAGTGTTGGAGTAGAAAATACGGATTATGTGCAACAAAAGACGGGGGATCATACGTCTCATTTATTAGAACATAAAGAGTTAGATCTAGAGCAAACATCTTCTAGAAATAGTAAACCAAAGGAAAAGCTATCAAACGAGAGATGGTATAAAGACAAGGTTGTAGTCTTGAATTATCATCACATTACCCGTGACAGTAATAAGCCTTTTGTAATGACACCAGAGCAGTTTGGTGAGCACTTACAGTTTATAAAGGAACATAACCTTCAGCCTATCAGCCTAAGTGAGTTTTTTACTTTTATGCAAACAGGCGTAACTGCCAAAGAGAATGCAGTTTTACTTACGTTTGATGACGGCTATGAAAGTTATTACACAGAAGCATATCCGTTGCTTTCTAAATATGGGTATCCGTCTGCAGCTTTTGTCATTGCAGGCAGATTGCGGGATACTTTAGATCGAAAGCGAGAAAATATGACCGTTCCTTTAACTTATCAACAAATTGACGAAATGCTGGCTTCCGGCTTAGTTGATATTGGCTCGCACACATTCAGTTTACATGAACATAAAGAGCTGGATGAGTGGGGAGTTCAGAAAGCGGGGACGGAGCCTGTATACCTAGAAGAATTTCAACGTGCAGAGAATGAGGAAGAGTACCGAAGTCGTTTATTTGTTGATTTTAAGATGTCAAAGGTGGGCTTAGAACAACTTGTGAAAAAGCCTATACCCTCTCTCTCTTTACCCCAAGGCTATACAAGCAACATTGTGATTGACTCGGTAAAGGAAGCTGGATATCAATATGTCTTTACATCTAGGAGAGACGTTGTGAAGCCAAATGAAAATCCATATTCCATCCCGAGATTCGATGCAGGAATACGCAAGGTAGGTGCACCCCAGCTCCTCGAACTATTTACCAAAGTAAAAATGGAACAATAAGGGGGAAACCCATGGATAAAGGCATTGATATCAGCCTTCTAGATGGGGTCATTAAAAAAACGATTCGAACGGTTGAAATGAGCAAAGAGCAAATATTTCAAATTGCAGAAGGGGCTCGTTCGGAGAGTAATGCAATCAAAAAAGAGATTGTTGAAATACGGCAAGTATTAACAGAAGTGATCCAGAATGTTGATAATCTAGAGTTACAGTCCCGCCGATCAAGGTCGAGATTGGTGCAGGTAAGCCGTAATTTTCAAAGCTTTACGGAAACAGATATTCGTGCAGCTTATGAAGAAGCTCATAATGTTCAGATAGAGCTATCCTTAATGCGTGAGCGAGAAAATAATCTCAAGAAACGCCGTGATGAGCTAGAGTTTCGTCTGCGGAATATCTTAGAGACAATTACTAGAGCAGAAGGGCTTTTAAGTCAGATCAGCGTGGTTCACAGCTTTTTAGCAGGGGACTTGTCCAAAGTGGAGGAAGCATTGGAGTCTGCCAAGCAACATCAGCTTATGGGACTGAAAATTATTCAGGCTCAGGAAGAGGAGCGTAAGCGGGTAGCCCGAGAGATCCATGATGGACCTGCACAATCCATGGCCAATGTGGTATTGCGTACAGAAATTGTAGAAAAAATGTTGAAAAACGACGCAATACAGGATGCTCAACAGGAGTTAGGTAGCTTAAAGGAAATTGTAAGAATGAGCTTAGCAGATGTTAGAAAAATTATTTTTGACTTGAGACCAATGGCTTTAGATGACTTAGGACTCATTCCAACTTTGCAAAAGTATATACAAACCTTTGAGGATCGTAGTAAATTACATATTGATCTAATTGTTTTTGGTAAAGAACATACGCTGGAAAGTTCATTTAAGGCAGCAGCTTTTCGCTTAGTTCAGGAATGCCTAAACAATGTGTACAAGCATGCGAAAGCTAATTTTGTCCAAATAAAGGTTGAGTTTCAGCTGGAAAACATGTTTATTGTCGTAAAAGATGATGGAATTGGATTTAATGTGAGTGAGGTTAGCAAAAAAGGACAATCGTTCGGAATAATGGGAATGAAGGAACGTTGCCAATTACTGAATGGTAGAATCGGCATTACGTCCAATAACAAGGAAGGGACTAGAGTGGTGTTTCAAATACCGCTTCAGCCCGCGTCAGTATTCAAAAGTACCGGCAAACAGGGGGGTTAATTACGGTGGAAAAATTGTTGGATGAAATTAAAATCGTGTTAGTAGACGATCATCAATTGTTTCGTGAAGGCGTAAAGAGAATACTTGATATGGAATCTGGTTTCAAAGTGGTGGGTGAGGGCTCAGATGGGATGGAAGCTCCCAAGCTAGTAGCTGAATATAGACCAGATGTGTTATTGATGGATATTAATATGCCGAACGTAAACGGTGTTGCGGCTGCAGAAGAAGTCGTAAAAATTAGTCCAGAAACAAAAGTGATTATTTTATCCATTCATGATGATGAAGGATATGTCTATCGCACACTTCGTTCAGGGGCATCTGGATATTTATTAAAAGATATGGGTACTTCTGAATTGGTAGAAGCGGTACGTGTGGTGGCCCAAGGTGGGGCGTATATCCACCCGAAAGTGACCGGAAAGTTAATCGATGAATTCCGTCGTTTAAGCGAGCAGGAAGAGTCAATGGATCGTAGTATTACGTTCGAAGAGTCACCAGTGATGGACCCGCGCATTATAGAATCCTTGACGCGTCGTGAGCGTGAAGTATTGCAATTAATGGCAGAAGGAAAAAGCAACCGAATGATCGGTGAATATTTATTTATTAGTGAAAAGACGGTTAAAAACCATGTAAGTAGTATTTTGCAAAAGCTAAATGTACAGGATCGGACTCAAGCTGTAGTTATATCAATAAAGAATGGCTGGGTAAAGCTGTAAGGTTTTTAAACGGATCATACAAAACTTATGAAAAATGAGCGTAGAGAAAGCAACCAAGTCAAGCAGTACGGCATACCTTATTAAAGGAGGGGATGACCGTGTTAGCTGATTTTATGATCTGGTTGTTTGCAGCATACGGCTGCTCCGCTCTTTTGCTGAAAATGTTCTACATCTGGATGGAGTCAGGTAGGGCCACTGCTATTATGGAACCTTTGACCTTGACACATTATCAACTACTTTTGCATAATTCAGAGCATCGAGTTGAAGAGGCTGTACGCACCCTGATGTTTCAGTCCGGTTTATATGGACAGCCAATTAGTATTAGTTTTGTGGATGAAGGCTCTTCTGACGATACGCCACGGATGACGGAGATATTATACCGAGTCCATCCAGATACCATAAGAGAACAACAAGCAGGAAGAGAACCAGTCGTTGTCATCGATTTGAGAACAGATGGAAAAGAGGCTAGCTAAGTTACAGGCTGGTCTCTTTTTTCTTGCGCGATCCCATTGTCTTTTTTAACAATAAGGACAAGGGGGATAGATATTATGCATGAATATGTTCTTTATATCAAAGAAGATGGACAATCTGTCTTAGCATATATTACTCCGTGTTTCCAGGTAGACAAGCAATTTTGGAAAGAGCAGAACGGGCAGAGATTGCACATTATTGGAAAAAGTAAATCACTCGCCTTACTTTTTGCGATAAGGGATAGAGTGAACCAAAAAATTACACGACAAGTAGCCGATGGTAGGGTTGTTCCTCATACACTCAAGCAGGCACGTCTGTTGGCTCAAGGCTACACGAAAGAGGTAAATCGCCTATCTGTAAAGGAGGTAGGTGAAAATTATTCCTACGGGCGATCCTACGCCTTCAGCTTTGAAGAAATAGAGGATGAAGGAAAGACTTGTGAATCTAATATGCTTGAAAAACAAAAATTGCTAGAATTCCTTGCTAGAAACAAGCAACAGACGCATCAGCTTCTTTTTAAACTACAAGGTAGAGCGTTATTATTGGACGAGGTAAAGAGGCTGAATCTTCAAGAATCCCCCTATGTAAACCAAAATAATCCAGACTACCTTATGATGTCACTGCAATGGTTAATTTTACAGGGAAAAGCAGAGTGGCGTCCCAGTATTAGTCTTGAACTAAATCATTCATGGTGGGAGCATCAACTGTCGTATCATTGTGAGCGGTGCAACAGTGTCACGGAGATTGAACGAACCATCTGCTATAGCTGTCAACAGCCCTGCTCATACTGTTACAACTGTCTCTCTATGGGAAGATGCAAGAGCTGTGTACCCCTTATATGTGTGCCTGCCGAACTGTTAAGTCAATCAGATTCTACTGTGGGACGTCGTACTATTTCTGCAACTGTCCTGCAATGGAATGGACAATTCTCTAAAAGACAAGCAATCGTAGCCAAAAAGGTGAAGGAATTCATTTTTTCAAAAGAACGGAGATTTCTCATCTGGGCGGTGTGTGGAGCAGGGAAAACGGAGCTCGTGTTTCCGGCAGTTGATGCAGAGTTGACTCGTGGAGGAACCGTTTGTATCGCTACACCCCGTAAAGACGTCGTTTTAGAATTAGCACCACGTCTACAAAAAGTATTTCCTTCTATTTCAGTCGTAGCTATCCATGGGAGCAGTCAGCAAAAATGGGAGCAAAGCCAACTAATTATTTCGACTACACACCAGATGCTACGTTGTTACCAGCGTTTTTCTTTGATAGTAATTGACGAAGTAGATGCTTTTCCTTACCATAAAAATGAAACACTGTATCATGCTATAAAACGAGCGTTAGTACCCCATGGCAAGATTTTATATCTGAGCGCCACACCTCCACACTATCTACAGAAAGAGCTAGTAACAAAACGAGTGGACAATCAACTGTTCCCTTATCATAAAAGGCTGTCGCTTACTTCCTCTACCCATGCTATTTTGCCAGCTAGATTCCATGGACACCCACTCCCTATTCCAACAAAGCTTATCAAAAGTCACTTAAATCGAAGCATTCATTTATTGCAGCCCATTACTTCTCTATTATTTTTTTTACGCAATAGTTTACAGGCACAAAGACAGGTTTTTATATTTGTCTCGCGAATTGAGGAAATTCCCTTTGTGTTAGCTTATGTTCAGCACTTCTTTCCAGATATGAGAGATAAAGTAGAAGGAGTACATGCATCCGATCCTGCACGGGAACATAAGGTGCGTGCTTTTCGAGAAAGGGTGTACATGATCATAGTAACTACTACGATCCTAGAACGCGGCGTAACCATTCCACGTAGCGATTGCATTGTGTTGGAGGCAGATGCTGCTATCTTTGATGAAGCTTCGCTAGTCCAGATAGCAGGGAGAGTAGGACGCTCCAGTGACTATCCAGAGGGACAGATTCTCTATCTAATGAATAAGAAAGCCCCAGGCCCTACTCAAGCTATCAGACATATTAAACGAATGAATCGCTTGGCGGAAGAGACTGCAACAATGGTAGAATGAGAGGAGTGAATCATGATGCAGTGTCTGGTCTGTAAAAATATGATTCAAATTGCTAAAAAAACAAGACAATTAATTCATCATCTATCAAAAAGTGTGCCTGCTTTCTTTTATCCAAGATGCTTTTATCAGCTAATGAAATTGCTTTTATGTGAGGAATGTGTTTTAGAGGCTATACTTCTGATGAAGAATGTTTGTAAAATGTGTGGTAAAGCATGTAAAGGAAACTTTGAGATATGCCGAGATTGTAGTCGATATAGGCAAGAATTGAATGGAAATCGAAGTGTAATCCAGTATAATGAGTGGGCAAAAGAATTAATGAAACAGTGGAAGTATCAGGGGGATGAGAGACTGTATTTAGTCTGTGCAACTTTCATATTAGTAGGTTATCAGTTTCATTACGGTCTGGGGAGAAAGGTGGATCTCATTAGTTACGTTCCAATGCATAGGAATCGGATGCAAGAACGGGGATTTAATCAAGCGCAGAAGCTAGCCGAATATGTGGGCTATCATCAGCGAATCCCTTGTGTTCCGCTATGGGAGCGTCCAAAGGAAACAGAAAAGCAGAGTAAGCAAAAAGGACGAACAGCACGGTTTGTAAGTATGCAGGATGCATTTATTATTCATCCTAGCCTGCAAACCACATCTCTAAGTTCTCACCCATTTTCTTTTTGTCGGAAAAAAACATGTTGGCGAATACTGATAGTAGATGATATTTTTACAACGGGGGCAACAATTGAAGCATGTGCTAGGGTACTTTCGTACTATGCAAAAAAACAAAATCTTCAGTTATCCATCTTCAGTCTGACATTGGCTCGCTAAATGCTGGGAAAAAGAAAAACGGCAAATCTGTTACCGCAAATTTGCCGATGAAAATAATAAGTAATCATGATTTTCTGGTACAGAAGACTTATAATTGAGTTAGGATTTGTGGCCCATCTGCCGTAATGGCAAGAGTGTGTTCGTACTGAGCTGATAATTTACCGTCGCGTGTACGTGCTGTCCACCCATCTTCTTCATCAACGACTGCATGATAAGTTCCTACATTTAGCATGGGCTCAATGGTGAGAACCATGCCTTCCTTTAAGCGAACTCCTTTACCAGCAGGCCCGTAGTGTGGAACATATGGATCTTCATGCATTTTTTTGCCAATTCCATGGCCGGTAAAATCACGGACGACAGAGAATCCGCGCTCTTCGGCGAATTTTTGAATGGCATGGGAGATATCGCCGATACGATTGCCAACAACTGCTTGCTCAATACCTAGATACAGAGATTCCTTGGTGGTGGTTAACAGACGATCAGCTTCTTCAGAGATTTGTCCTACCCCATATGACCAAGCCGAGTCGGCCAACCATCCATTAAGATTAACAACCATGTCGATCGTCACGATATCACCATCTTTTAATTCCTTTTTAGTAGGGAATCCGTGGCAAATGACATCGTTAACGGATGCACATGTGGCATAGGGATAGCCATGATAACCTTTTTGCTCCGGCGTGGCACCATGTTCTTTCAGATAGCGTTCTACGAATTGATCGATTTCCCAAGTCGTAATGCCTGGTTGAATCATGGTAGCAATTTTTTGGTGAATACTGGCTAAAATGATGCCAGCTTGACGCATGAGTTCAATTTCTTCCTTGGTTTTAATGACGATCATGGTAAAGACCTCCATGTACTTGATATATGCCTATAGTTTATTCAGTCGACTAGAAAAACTGCACACGGCACTGAATTCAAGCAATAAACATAAGTATAAGTAATGATAACATATATTTTTCATGCCAAAAACAAAGTGAATCAGGGAGGAAGAAAATTATGGGATTAGGGCATTTAGCAAACTGTCCGATATGTGACGTGCTTTTTGTGAAAGGAATAAGAGATGTATGTCCATCGTGTTATAAAGAACAAGAGAAGCAATATGAACTATGTGTTAGTTTCCTAAGGAAAAGGGAAAATCGCGGTGCTACCATGTATCAATTGAGCGAAGGGACGGGTGTCGACGTGAAAGAGATTACCCGATTTATTCGTGAAGGGCGGATTTCGGTTCAAAGCAACCCGAACCTTGGATACCCATGTGAAAGCTGTGGGGAAATTATTCAATCAGGGGCTTTGTGTACAAATTGCTCGGGTAAGTTACAACGTGAAATTACACAACAAATGGACGTTGATCGTCGTCTTACGGATGATGAGCGAAAGAGAAATCAGGTCTATAAGTTTAGAAAAGAATAGGACTATCCAACCAAACGATTTTGGGTGATCAGAAACATTAATCGTTTTCATTAGAAAAGCCGATGTTACTACTAGAGCAAGCAAACGGTGATTTCCCATCCTGTAGCTAAGAAACAGTACGGTCAACTTCTTAATATGGGGGTAGCCGTAAGTTCTTTCTAGCGCAAGTCTCAATGATCGAGGTGAAAATATGCGTATTAATGAAACGAATCGCACAGGAATGATACAAGCCTATAATAAGGCTAATAAAGTGCAGCAGAATAGCCAATTAAAGCATAAATGGGGAAAAGATGAAGTTTCGATCTCTACTGAGGGAAGGGAGCTTCTGAAGCTAGGGGAAGAACAAGAAATGGATTCAGCCCGTCTCGCTAAAATTTCTGAACTAAAAAGCAAGGTTGAAAACGGTACATATCAAGTACCAAGCGATCAAATCGCTGAGAAATTCATTGCTTTTTGGAAAAAATCGTAGGGGAGCGACAGGGAGCTCATGACGCATGTAAACGAACTCTTTGCCGTGTTGGATAATTTGACGAATCTTCACCAAGCACTATATACATTGGCATTGGAGAAGCGAGAAGTTTTAATAAAAAACGATATGCAACTACTAACTGAACATGTCAAAAAAGAACAACAGTTGTTAAAAGCTGTTCAGCAAACCGAGCTATTACGTAAAGAAATGACCAACACGATCTTTAATGAAAAAGGGGTAGCTGTTACGAATGGAACCCTGCAAGATGTCATTAGATTGTGTACGGACGTAGAAACGAAAAATCGGTTGACTCAGTATCGGGAAGAATTACTCAGAGTCATTGGACAATTGAAGGAAGAGAATGAGCAGAATCAGCAATTATTGCAGCACTCCCTTGACTTTGTCAACATGAGCCTCGACCTGTTCACAGATCGACCAGAAGAGGACTTTATTTATAAAAATCCAGTGAATCAACAGTTACACTCGTCAATGAATCGTTCTATTTTTAACCACAAGGCTTAGAAAGGGGTGTCCATATGAGATCAACCTTCCATCTTATCGAAGTAAGTAAGAGAGCGTTGTTTGCACAACAAGCTGCTTTAAACGTAACAGGACACAACGTTGCAAATACTAATACAGTTGGCTATACTCGTCAACGCGTAAATATGGCTGCTACAACTCCGATACCTGGACCTGGGATGAATGCAGACCGTGCACCGGGTTTACTTGGTACAGGTGTGTATGCAACAGATATTCAACGCATTCGAGAAGATTACATAGATGGTCAGTATCGAGCTGCCGCTAAAAATACAGGGTATTGGAATGACAAGGTTAAAACGATTTCTAACATAGAAGATATCATGAATGAACCGTCTGATAGTAGTCTACAGAAGGTCATGGATCAAATGTGGAAAGGGTGGGAGGATTTATCCGGCGACCCAAGGAACCAATCAGTGCGTTCTGTTTTACGTGAACGTGCGGTAGCAGTAGCTGACACATTTAATCATATGTACAACCGTCTTACCCAACTACAAGCTGATTTAAATAATGAGGTAGCTGTACAATCTGAATCCATTGATTCTATTGCCAAGCAAATCGCATCCATTAATAAACAAATCGGTGATGTTGTACCACATGGTTATCAGCCTAATGATTTATATGACCAACGTGATGTTTTAATTGATAAGCTTTCCTCGATGGTTGATGTCAAGGTTACGCCAACAGAAGGTGGTATGGTTAATATTACAATAGGTGGACAACCGCTTGTTAACAATGCAACATCTGTTGAAATGAAAGCCACAAAAAACGCAGAAACAGGAAAGTTTGATATTACCTTAGGTGGAGCAGAGTTTAAACCACTTACGGCCTCGGGAACATTGTCAGCAGCGATTGAAGGAAGAGATGAAACCACAACCAATATGATACAAAAGATTAATGCTCTTGCTGTCAATTTAGCCCGTGAGATTAACGAAGTTCATAGAACGGGGTACAACCTGGATGATATTAAAAATGGCACTCAGGAAGGCCTTAATTTCTTTGTGATTGACGGTGGAAAAGATAATCCGACAAGTGCAGCAAATATTAAAGTAAATCCTGAGATATTAAATAGCCTAGATAAGATCGCAGCAGCTAGAGCTGATGGAACAGGGCAAGTTAATGACGGAAACAACCAAAATGCATTGGAGATCACCAAAATTAAAAATAAACTAATTCCTGCGGGAACAGGCGGCAATCCAACTGATTTTCCGCAATCTACAACCATTGACGATTTTTATCGCCACACAATCGCTCAATTGGGTGTAGATGGTCAAGAAGCTTACCGTAATTATAAAAATGCAGATACGACTTCAGACATGATTTTAATGAACCGTGAATCTGTATCAGGAGTTGATACAGATGAAGAAATGACGAACGTTATCAAGTTTCAGAAGGCATATAGCGCAGCGGCTCGTGTCATGACCAGTATGGATGAGATCTTAGACAAAATCATTAATGGTATGGGGCGTGTAGGCTTGTAGGTTACTAGGGAAAAGCGTCGTAGGTAGCGACGCTTTTTTTAAAACGGTAAGAGATGAAGTCTAAGTTCCTGTTCATCTATAAACGTAAAGCAGTAAGGGATGAAATAAAATTTAGCTGGACACTGTACAAGGAGGCTAACCAAATGGCAATACGTATTACACAGAATATGATGAGTAACACCATGGTACGCAATATTAATAACTCCATGAGCCAGATGAGTAAATCTTATCAACAACTTTCTACAGGGAAATTAGTGTCCCGTCCGTCCGATGATCCAGTAATTGCTTCTAGAGGAATGTATTATCGAACATCACTAGTGGAAAATGAGCAGTTTCTACGCAATGCTGGACAAGCCCAAACGTGGATGGATTCTTATGATACATCTATGGATGAAGTTGGGAAGGTATTTCACCGGGTTCGTGAACTATTAAATGGCTCAGGTAATGGTACTTATTCAAAAGAAGAAGAAAAAAGTATTGCTGCTGAGATTGATGAATTAAAAAAACATTTGGGGGATTTGGCTAACCAAACGGTGAATGGGAAATATATTTACGGAGGCGACAATAATAATAAGCCACCGTTTGAAATTAAAAATCAAGGTGGTAAAGATGAGTTCATCTTTACATCCAACGAAGGCAAAGTGGAAATGGAAATGAGTCAAGGAGTCTTTTTCCAAGTGAACATCAGTGGAAAAAACATTTTTGATTCGCCAGCAGGTGAAAATATTTTTAAAACATTAGAAGACATTGTAGGAGATCTAAACGCAGGAAAATCTGCAGCAGACTATTTAGATAGAATGGACAATCACATTAATAACTTACTTTTAGAGCGAGCCGCTTTAGGTGCGCGTTCTAATCGCTTAGAATTAATGAGCGATCGACTTGATACTGATAGTGTAAGCATTACTTCCATGATGTCTAAAAATGAAGATGCAGATGAAGCAGAGGTTATTACAAACTTAAAAATGCAAGAAAATGTACATCGAGCTGCTTTAGGTGCAGGTGCACGAATCATTCAACCATCGTTACTCGATTTTTTAAGATAAAAGTGAAAGGGGAGTAGTAAGATGCAACTAGCTTCTTTATCTATGAGATCTACTCCTCTCTTGCTAAACTGGCGTAGTGAGCGTGGAAAGCAAGAGATTGAGCAACCAATGGCAAGCATGGAAATAAAACAAGAAGTAGCTATTCTTGAGATTAGCCAGCCTCTGGGTGAATTGCAGATTGATTCCAATGAAGCGCGTGAAAATATCGATATGAGAGGCCCGTTACGACGGACTAGTGATAATGCTGAGTATGGCTACAACAAAGTAATGGAAGCGATTGAGCAAGCTGGAGTTGAAGGGGATCAACTGCGTTCTTTTGAAAGCGGAGGAAATGCCATAGCTGATATCGCCTTTGAAAAAAGCATCATGTTTTCAGGTGAAGGAGTCGTAGCTGCGGGTTCTCTCATTGGAGATGGTATTGAAATACGTTATGAAGCCAAGCCGGTAGAGATCAAATTTACGCCAAGAGGGACAAAAATTGAGACAACCATCCACCCACCTGTTCACAAATATACGCCTTCTAAGGTAGAAGCGTACGTAAAACAGTGGAATCGGCTGGATATCGAAGTCGTTGGTTTAAATGTGAACGTAGCTAGATAAGAGGTGTTGTCTGATGATGTATCAACAGGAAAAAATGGGAAAACTTTATATTGTAGAGGGTATGATTGGTTTTTCACATTTACATGAGTATCAATTAGTGCAAGAGAATCCGGAAATGCCTTTTTTCTCTCTTCAGTCATTGGAAGAGCAGGGAACTAGTTTTTGGGTGGTAGATCCGTTTCTATTCTTTACGGATTATGAATTTGATCTACCCCGTTCAGTGAAAGAAGTCTTGGAGATTACGGAAGAATCTCAGGTAGTGATTTTGTCTGTCATGACAATACGAGGAAAAGACCAAATCACAGTTAATTTGAAATCACCTCTTGTCATTAATGTGAAAAACAGAAAAGCTACACAATTTATTCTGCAAGGGGACCATTATAATTTACGGCAGCCCCTCCTTTTACAAAAAGAGAAGCCAGTGACAAAGTAGGTGATAAATATGTTGGTATTAGCGCGTAAAAAAGATGAGTCCATCATGATTGGCGATCAGATAGAGATAAAAGTGATTGCAGTTGAGAAAGACTTTGTCCGTATCGGCATATCGGCTCCACGCGATATTAACGTTCATCGAAAAGAAGTATACGTAGCCATTCAAGAAGAGAATCAATTAGCTGTACAAACAAAAGTAGATTGGGCTCAACTAGCTCAATGGTTAGAAACTGAAGAAAAACTTGAAGATGAATAAGCTTCAAGTTTTTTTTGTTGTCTTTACTTGTAAGAAAATGGTTTCGTTAAAAATGCTATGCAACGTATAATAAAATACCGATATATGTAGTATGAGAGGTTAGCAAACTATTGTTGACGCGTGATCAGGAATCGCTAGGTTAAAGCTAGCTATGATCTATTTGTTTTGGAAAGGAAATATTTTTTATCATGGAAAAATACTGGGATGTTATGCGAGGGATGATTGGACTGTCAATAACTTGTGGAGAGGCGATCGAATTACTATATGAGCGCCTGCATCAGAGTCAGATCCATGAAATGGCATATTTGATGGCAGATATCACTGATGCATGTAATCAATTAGAACAGTCAGTAGGGGTGGTTTCGCCATTTCTATTAAGTGATAACCGTTTAGAAGAGTTAACAAAAGTCAGAGCTGAAATACTAGAGAAGTTGGTAGTTGCTTTTGAACGAAAGGATCAGGTACTAGCAATTCAAGTATTATCTTCCCAAATGATCCCACTACAAAACCAGTGGCAAGAGGAAATGACACGTAATGTAGTTCCTCACGTACTCTCATAGTATATCTTTTAAAAATTTTAATAAATAGTAAGGAATTTGGGGGAATCTGCAAATGTCGACAACAACTAAGAAAACACTTGTGCCAGAGTATATGCTAGAATTCCAATGTATAGGTTCAGAGTGTGAGGATACTTGCTGTGCTGGATGGAAGGTCACAGTTGATCAGGATACGTATAAGAAATATAAACGTTTGAAAGATGAGGAATTATCACCAATTATAGACGAGAACATAAAACGAGTTCGCTCCAAGGCTTCTCCGAGTAATTATGCCAGAATTAAGATGGATACAGAAGGTAGCTGTGTGTTTCTTAATGAACAAAAACTATGTAGTATCCAACTAAAAAAAGGGGAAGATTACCTCTGTCACACTTGTAAAACCTATCCTCGTATTTGGAATAATGTGAATGATGTTGTCGAGCGTGCAGCAACCATATCTTGTCCAGAAATAGCAAGATTGGCACTTCTTAACCCAGAAGGAATAGGATTTCAAGAGCAAATAGAGAGTGTTGAGATAGGTTTACAATTTTCTAACCATATTAACACCAGTAAGCAAGTAAAAGGTAAAAAACTCCAAAAGTATTTCTGGGAACTTCGAATTTTTACGATCCAAGTCTTGCAATACCGACAATATAAGTTAGAGGATCGTCTACTATTTTTAGGGTTATTCTATCAAAAAGTACAAGAATACATGAACAATTCAGAAGAAGATCAAGTCTTACAGCTTATAGGTTCCTATACCAATATGCTGCAAAGTGGTACCATTGATAAAATGTTTGCTGATGTGCCTGTTAATCATACCATTCAAATGAAGATTATTAAAAAATTAACTGATCGACGTTTTTTTCAAGGTGGAGTCAATCAGCGCTATACAGAGTGCTATACGGAATGTTTAATGGGATTGGAACATTTTGAAGGTATGGAAGAGGAAGATACTCTTACTAGATATATAGATGCTAATGAAAACTATTACCAACCATTCATGAAAAATCACGAATATATCTTAGAAAATTATCTGGTAAATCATGTGTTTTCTAAAGTCTTCCCTGTTACCCTTGATAAGAATATTTTTGAAGAATATGTCATGCTCATTATTCGTTATGCCTTGATTAAATTGCAGTTAATCGGCATGTCTAAATACCATAAAACGGCGTTTTCTACCGATCATGTTGTGAAGCTTATTCAATCATTTGGACGAGCTGTCGAACATAATCAAGCTTATTTAACAAATACGAAAAGCCTGATGGAGGAAAATGGTTTCACTACAATGGGATATATGTCTATTTTGATCAAAAATTAATCGAAGCTGTTATAGTAATGATTATCCAAATGGTAGGAAACACCTAAAAGACTAGATTACTATTTGTTATTTTGAATTACCTTTTCTAATAAACCAAAGGAGACCTCCATTTTATGAGGTCTCTTTTTTATTTTTAACGAGGAAAAGAGCGCTACTACTCAATTTCTCCCAGCAATATGCCGATACTTTAGATAGAAGATGAAGATGACGGAGGGATTACTGTGGAAATTCGTCAAAATGGAAATGCAGGTTCAAATCCTCAAGAGCTAACCAAGCCACCATTAGATGCTACTATAAAACCGAAGCCTTCAACAGAAAAAGATGTGGCTCAAGCTATTGAGCATAAGGACGCTTTTCAAAAAGAATTACAGGATGAAGTATCAGCTTTAAATAAATTCATGCAAGCAAAAGAAACACACTTGAAATTTAATCTCCATGAAAAATTAGGTGAGTATTATGTACAGGTGATTGACAATAAGACTGATGAAGTGGTCAGAGAGATCCCATCTAAAAAGATGATGGATACAGTTGCTCAAATGTACGAACTAATTGGTATTATGGTTGATCAAAAAATTTAGGAGGGATTTCAAATGGCAAGTCCAATAAGATTATCTGGTTTAGCTTCAGGTATTGATACCGAGACAATGATTAATAAATTAATGAAAGTGGAAAGATCTCCAATGGAGAAATTACTTCGTAAGCGTCAAAAAGAAGAGTGGGTACGCGACAGCTATCGTGAGCAAAATGCATTGTTATTAGAGTTAAATGGAAAGATAGATAAGTTGCGCTTGACTTCAGCCTTTACAAAGCAAAAGCTATCTTCTTCCGATGACGCTAAAGTAACAGCAAGTATTACAAAGAAAAATTCTACCACCCAATATGATGTAACGAATGTTGAGCTAGCAAAACCAGGCACTGGTGTTTCCGTGAAATTTAAGGTCAGCGATGATATCAAGGATAGTAGTACAGAAATAAATAGTGCCTTTGATTTCACAATTCAGGGTAATGATGGCTCAGGAGAGATTAACATTGCAGTAGGGGAAAAAGACACCATTGATACGATTTTAAATAAAATCAATAGTGAATCAAGTAATACTGGTGTTAAAGCTTTTTATTCTAGTACAGACAAATCAATCGTTTTTACATCACAAGTACCTCCAACCGAAGGAAATGAATCACAAGTATCAGCAATTAAAATCACTACTAGCGGCGGAGATAATAAACTTAATATTGTTGATGGAGAGATTAAACAAAATTTTGTTTCAGGATCTACTACTCCAGGAAAACCTAATTCAAATTATACGAAGACAGGTTTTACAGGTAAAGATGTACAAGATTTTCAAGGCATCGTAAAACAAGCCGGAAAAGCAACAGTAAATGGTGTTGACTTTGCTTTAGACGATAAAAATACGCTTGATTTTGATGGTATCAGTTTTACTTTTAAAGATAATATTAGCGCAGGTGATAAAAAGGTAGTCATATCTACAGCAAAAGATACGGAATCAGTTATGACTGCTATCAAAGAATTCGTTGATACCTACAACAAGGTAATCGATAAATTTAATGGTAAGTTGACCGAAAAGGTGTACCGTGATTTCCAACCACTTCTTGATGAAGAAAGAGAAGAAATGAAAGAAAAACAAATTGAGAATTGGGAAGAGAAAGCGAAGAGTGGTCTGTTAAAAAGTGACAGTATCTTATCTGATGTGCTCAATCAGATGCGTAGTTCGTTCTATTCTCCTGTAGATGGAGTAGAACCACCAAAAAATACACTCGCAAGCATTGGAATCGGTACAAAGAAATCCGACGGTATGGGCAGTAAGTTTGATTATATGGAAAACGGTAAGATTCATATTGACGAAGATAAGCTTAGAGATGCATTGTTGAATGATCAGGATAAAGTGATTGCTCTCTTTACAAATGGAAGTGGGATTAGCACAGGCTCCGATTCGTTCAAATCCCAAGGTCTTGCTCAACGTATCTATAGTCAGACGAATGCTGCTATGAAAAAAATTGGAGAAAAAGCGGGTAAGACAGGTACAACAGGTGATAACAGTCTGATTGGAAAGGATATCCGAGATATCAACACTCGCATTAAAGATTGGGAGAAGAAACTAAAAGATAAAGAGACAAATCTTTGGAAGAAATACTCCGCTATGGAGCAAGCGATTAATAAGCTTAATTCTCAAGGCTCCAATCTATTATCTAACTTCGGTGGGTAATGGTTTTGAGGAATAAGGAGGGGAATGCATGAATCAGACGGCTGCACAGATCTATCAACAGAACCAAGTGAAGACTGCCTCGCCGGGCGAGCTTACGTTAATGCTGTACAATGGAGGCATCCGTTATAGTAAAGAGGCAAAGATGGCCTTGGAGAAACAGGACGTTCAAAAAGCTCATCTCAGCATTATTAAGATACAGGATATCATCCGAGAATTAATGGTTACGTTAGATCAAAATGTACCAATTTCTGAGCAGTTTATGCTGATGTATGACTATATGTTTAATCGTACAATGGAAGCGAATTTGAAAAAGGACGGTGCCATTATCACGGAAGTAGAAGAGTTTTTTGTGCAATTCCGGGATACATGGAAACAGGCAATGCTGATCGTGAAAAGGCAACCGGAAGGAACTCAGGCATAATGACGAATGTTTCTGTGATGGATGTAGCGAGCAATATCCTTATCCTTACTGAAAAATTAATGGAGATCTTGAAACGTGATGAAGAGCCTAATCCCGACGAGTGGAACTCCGTCCTTGAACAGAGAGAAGAACAAATTACGCAACTTGGCAAACTGCAAACACAAGGCATAGAATTACATGTACAGGAGAAGGAATTATTGAAAAAGAGCTATCAGCTTGATCAAGAAATCCTTCCGCTGATGAAGCAACAACAAGCTAAAATTGAAGAACAGCTACAACAGGTAAACAAGGCGAAAACAGCAAGCAAACAGTACGCTGGTGAAACCACTCAGGTTGCCTATGGAGCTTTTTTTGATAAGAAAAAGTAAGGTTATGCTAGTTTTCACACGAAAAAATGGTCGAGTAATCGACCATTTTATTTCTTACTGAAGCTTCTGTAGAGCCAATAGAATCTATGGAATCAATCTACTGGGATACTTTGCCCACAAGCCTGACAAGGCCTGTGGTATTCGATCCTCTCACCGCAGTAACAAACAAGGCCAATCATACGAGCGGGGTTTCCTACTACGAGCTGATGAGCTCCTACGTCCCGGATGACTACAGAGCCCGCTCCTACCATAGAATAGGCACCGATGGTTGTTCCGCATACGATGGTGGCGTGTGCTCCTATGGAAGCTCCTATCTCTACTTTGGTCGGTACCACTTTCCATGCATTATTACATGCACGAGGAAACAAATCATTTGTAAATGTCATATGGGGGCCGAGGAACACATTATCTTCAATCTCGACCCCTTGATATACAGAAACACCATTCTGAATTTTGACATTATTTCCAATTTTTACCCCTTGATCGACGTAAACATCCTTACTAAGGATACAATGGCTACCGATTTTACTTTTCTCGCGGACCTGTGCATTGTTCCAGATTTTTGTTCCAGCTCCAATAATGGCTTGCTTAGACACTTCGGCTGTTGGATGAATAAAGACATTTTCATGTGTCTGGTGAGACATAGCTTGCCCCCTCGTAGTTCGTTCCCTTTTTGGTAAAGGATCATTTTTTTCCTTCCACAAATTACTCAGATGTTGCACGATGCTCCTCTTCTTAACGTATTACTAATAGAGGAATTTAATGACGGATACGAGGGGGAATGAACGTGAGGATACCCATCATTGATTTGACGGACGAGGTAGAATTACTTTGGGATGAGATCAACAGTGCTGTCCAGGAAGTGCTACGTTCGGGCCATTTCGTACTTGGTACCGAGGGAAAAGCGTTTGAGAAGGAAGTAGCCGACTATTTGGGATGCAAACATGCGATTGCGTTAAATTCAGGCACGGATGCTTTATTTATCGCTTTAAGGGCATTGGGAATTGGAGCAGGAGATGAAGTGATTGTTCCCTCCTTTACTTTTTATGCTACGGCGGAAGCTGTGGAGCTAGTCGGAGCGAAGCCGGTGTTTGCCGAGATTAATCCAGATACATTCAATGTAGAGCCAGCTGATATAGAATCCAAAATTACCGATCGGACCAGAGCGATTATCCCTGTTCATCTATATGGACATGCGGCTAAAATGGAGCCGATGATTACGATCGCTCAACAATACGGACTAGGGCTTATTGAAGACACGGCACAGGCATTTGGTGGAGAGTACTGTGGCAAGAAGCTCGGGACCTTTGGACATTTTGGTTGTTTTTCCTTTTATCCAACCAAGAATCTGGGAGCATACGGTGATGCAGGTATGTTAACCACTGATAACGACGAACTGGCAGAGCTAGCTCGCAAATTACGTACCCACGGCTCCTTGATTCCTTATCAGAATGAACTTACAGGTTACAATTCTCGTTTAGATGAGTTGCAAGCCTGTATTTTACGTGTAAAGCTACCTTATATTAATCAATGGAACGAAGCCAGAAGAGAGGCTGCCCAGCATTACAATCAGATGTTAAAAGACGTACCAGGAATTGTTACGCCAAAGGTAGCAGGATATGCCAAACATGTGTATCATCAATACACGATTCGGGTGGAACAAGGCTTACGAGACGAATTGCACCGTTATCTACAGCAAGAAGGAATTGGTGCGATGCTATATTACCCAACTCCTGTACATCAGCTGCCAGTATATCAGACAACACAACAGCCCACGTTAGCTATTACGGAACAAATGGCAACTGAGGCGTTAAGTCTGCCGATGTGGCCACGTATTACTTTAGAGATACAACAAAAGGTAGTACATGCGATACAGGGCTTCATGGCTAAAGTGGTATAGGGCAAAGGGGCGAAACTTGCTGGTGAAAGCAGGGATTCGCTTTTTTCTTTGCTGTTTTTTAGGAGTAGAAATATTTTTTACTTTTTCATCTAACTCTGGATTTTCATTTGCTATAATGAATTCGTTCAGAAATACATGCTTGGGCAAGTGAGGTTACTAACATGAATGTAAAAACATTTTTTGCAGGAAGAAATCGTTCGTTGTTACTCGTTCTACTAGTTATGTTTATTTTAATACATACCATTTATTTAAATGGAAGTGTAAGTCAGTTGCTACATCCAGCGGCAATTGAATTAGTGGGATTATCTGTCATTATCTCGTATGCCATTAAGCGTAAACACATTAAAATCAAACATTTATTCCGGTTATTGGTTCATGGTAGAGAAAATAACATGGAAGAGACCATCAAGCGTTTTTATCAATACTCGCTTGTTTTAAAAGAGAAAGGCTATCTTCCCTTGGAAAAAGAGTTGATGGACGAGCCTGATTCATTTGTTCAGCGAGGAGCGTTGCTAGCGATCGAGGGTGTATCAGAGCAAGAACTTCGTATGATTTTAGAGAATGAGTGTAAGGGTGAACAGCATTGCTATCAGCAGATGGGAGGAATGTTTCGACTGATTGCCTTACTGGCACCTGGAATGGGGCTTGTTGGGACATTAATGGGGATGACAGGCGTATTACAAACCTTGTCTGATTTTACGCAGACAGGGCAGAGCCTGAGCACCGCAGTGGTAGCTACCTTGTATGGGGCCTTGTTAGCCAATATGTTTGCGCTGCCATGTTACTACCGATTGATGGATATTCATGATCAGGAAATGTTTGAAAAACGGCTTTACATTGAAGGATGCATAGGGTTACAACGCGTGGAAACTCCTCGAATTTTGTTTGAAAAACTAAATTCCTTTTTACCTGCTGATCAAAAGCTAGTGCTCTTAAAAATGCCAGGTAGTATGAAAGGAATTATTGAAAGGCAGAGCGAGTATGCAGGATGATCGTCTGTATGATGAGAAGGAGCTGGAGAAGAGCTGGCTATTAAGCTATAGCGATTTGATTACCTTGTTGTTTATAATCGTCATAATCATTGCAGCAATGTACTCGGCTCAGGTCAAGCAACAACAACAAGAGCTTCAGCAGAAGGCATCTCAAACTACTCAAAAAGCAGAGATAGCAAAAGCTGAGCAAGCTGTAGCTGAAATGAAAAAGAAAGCATTGGAAGCAGAAATTCGCGAGCTGTCTGCAAAGCGTGATGTAATGGCTATCGGTGCAGGTCAACAACCAGAGGAAGATGTAGATCGAAATATGCAGGTAGTGAAGGAAAAAGTAGGGGAAGCCTTGCAAGAATTCCATATTCCCTTTGAAGAAGAAAGCGATGGAGTGATGATACGGTTACCGGAAAATTTGTTATTTGCTAGTGGATCAGCAGAGTTAGCTCCAGATGGTCAAAAGATCGTAGACAGGCTAGCTGACGTATTACAAAAATTCCCCCACCAAGTGCGAATTGAGGGACACACAGATGACACTCCCATTACAAAAAGTCAGTATGTTGCTAATTGGGATCTGTCTCTTGCGCGTGCAAAGGCAGTAATGCAGGAATTTGTACAAGAACGGGGATTATCTCCATCACGCTTCATTGTCGCCGGTTTTGGAGAAACAAAGCCTCTTGTAGCGAATACAACAGAAAAGAATCGCATCCAAAATCGCCGTGTGGAAATCACCGTATTAAGTGAACAGACAGAATGAAGGATTCACTATAGGTATATTCATAATTGAATGTTTTTTAAAGACCTCCTTTTTGAATCAAAATTAGGAGGTCTTTTTTATTTATGAGAACAGACAACAAGCTGATGTGAACAAGATGGAAGCGCTTATTCTAAGTTATGCACAAAAACAGTGGTCTTGTGCACAACTTCTTGTGGATAATGTGGACAACTTTGTGGAAATGCGCAATTATAGGTTAAGTTACCCACAGATAATAAAATAAGAGAATAAATTATAAAATAATGAGGTAGACAGATGGCCATACGACGAGTAGTGGACCTAGCTTACTATTGTAAGCTGTGGATAAAGAAATAAATAAGCTAAAAAATCTTATGTGTCCAATGTGTGGCATCATTTTCATATAGAATTGAAGAAATTTTTCGAGCTAGAATACAATTAATCGACAATATCTGTAGGTGGAAGTAGCTCGTTTGATAGAGATAAATAAATTTCACATTTAGAACTGGTAATTATCTCTAAAAATGTATCGTAATTCCCTTATGTATAGGGCTGAGGCCAATTTTTAATGGTAGATTACTTCATTTTTAGCACTATTTTTTTTGCTGAAATCGAATTTATGAAAAAAAATCTAATCAAAAAAATGGGAGCGCTTTCCTGCTTTTACTACGGCAGTAGTGGCTTATTTGCTAGTAAGAGTAAGCCTTTCTGAGGCTGACGCTAGATGTTTAACAAAAAAATATCGTCTACGTTGAAATTTGTCGATAATCCAGCATTTGACTTTACCATAGGCAAGGTGTATAGTCAGATCATGGATTAACAAATAGTCCACAGTTTTCTTATGAAAGGAATGTTTAATACATGCAAGGAAAAGTAAAATGGTTTAATGCAGAAAAAGGTTTTGGTTTCATCGAACGCGATGGAGGCGACGATGTATTCGTACATTTCTCCGCTATCCAATCCGAAGGTTTCAAAAGCTTGGATGAAGGTCAAACTGTAGAGTTTGATATCGTTGAAGGCGACCGTGGTCCTCAAGCGGCAAACGTAACTAAAATCTAATTGATTTTATAATCAATACCCCCTAGGTTAACTTAGGGGGTTTTTGGTGTTTATTTCCTTAAAATTCTCTGTTTCAAAAAAATCAAAATAGGTTTAAAATGGAGACAAGCCTTACTTGCTATGTTGACGAAAGATTAAAATCAAGTGAAAATTTTTAAACATTTTGTCTGTTTTTCACGATTTTTGTTAAAACAAAAAGAGGCAACAGCAGGTTTTATTTACGTCTATGCAGAATACAAATAGCATAGACGGAAGGAGGTTGTGTCCATGAACTACAATATTCGTGGCGAAAACATTCAAGTTACAGAAGCTCTTCGGGAGTATGTAGAGAAAAAGATAAGCCGTCTCGAACGCTATTTTGACAACCTAAGTCATGTAGAGGTACATGTAACGATGCGCGTGCTTCGTGGAGAAGGAACCATTGAGGTAACCATTCCGATGACCGGAGTTATTCTCCGAGCAGAGGAGACCCACGATGATATGTATGCAGCAATTGATTTAGTTGTCGAAAAATTAGAGCGTCAAATGCGTAAGTACAAAACAAAAATCAACCGTAAACAGCGTCATGAAACAGGGAATAAAGCTATGCCAACTATGGAAGCTTCCTCTGTAGCTGTAGCGGATGAAGAGGATGATGTACAGTTTGATATCGTAAGAACCAAGCGATTCAACTTAAAACCGATGGATTCAGAAGAGGCCGTTATGCAAATGGAACTTCTGGGCCACAACTTCTTCGTCTTTGAAAACAGTGAAAGTAATGATGTAAATGTAGTCTATCGTCGAAATGATGGACGATACGGGTTAATAGAACCAAAGTAAACGTATACAATCATTTAAAAATTTAAAAATATATACAAAAAGTGGTAAAGGGGTTGTCGATTGGCAACTCCTTTACTTGTGTTTACTGATATAGATTTGGTAAAATAGGTTGTTAGAAAGTACCCTTAGGGGAACGGTGGAAGGGGTGTCCCTATGTTAGGGCTTGTGAAAAAGCTTTTTGGCGATACAAATGAGCGTGAATTAAAGAAATTAGTTAAGCGTGTAGAAAAAATTAATGCGTTAGAACCCCAAGTAACATTACTTAGTGATGACCAATTAAAGGAAAAAACGGCGGAATTCCGTGCGCGTTTGGAAAAGGGAGAAACGCTGAATGATATATTAAACGAAGCTTTTGCTGTTGTGCGTGAAGCTTCCAAACGTGTATTGGGGATGCGTCACTTTGATGTACAGCTAATTGGTGGTATGGTCCTGCAAGAAGGACGTATCGCTGAAATGAAGACCGGTGAAGGTAAAACCCTTGTAGCGACCTTAGCTACGTACTTGAATGCCTTGGCTGGGAAAGGTGTTCACATTGTAACGGTAAACGAATACTTGGCTGAACGTGACTCCAGGATTATGGGTGAGCTTTATCAATTTCTTGGAATGACTGTAGGCTTGAACATAAACGGTATGAGTGCTGAACAAAAGCGTGAGGCTTACTACTGTGATATCACGTATGGTACAAACAACGAGTTTGGATTTGACTACCTACGTGACAACATGGTGCTTTATAAAGAGCAAATGACGCAACGCCCTTTGCACTATGCAATCATTGATGAAGTGGATAGTATCTTAGTCGACGAAGCACGTACTCCACTGATCATCTCTGGATCAGCTAATAAATCTACTGAACTTTATTATATTTGTTCCCATTTTGTAAAAAGACTAGAGCCTGAAACGGATTTTAGCATCGATGAAAAACTAAAAATCGCTACTCTAACCGATGAAGGTGTGAGCAAGGTTGAAAAAGCGTTTAACGTGGATAATTTGTATGACACCAACCATGTTACGCTTAACCACCATGTTACATCCGCTCTGAAGGCCCAGGTTCTGTTTAAACGTGATGTTGATTATGTTGTGCAGGATGGCGAGGTTGTGATCGTAGACGAGTTCACAGGGCGTCTGATGGTGGGGCGTCGTTACAGTGATGGTCTGCATCAAGCGATTGAAGCGAAGGAAGGCCTAAAAGTACAAAGTGAAAGCATGACCTTGGCAACAATTACACTACAAAACTACTTCCGTATGTATCAAAAATTGAGCGGTATGACCGGTACAGCTAAGACAGAGGAAGAGGAATTCAAAAAAATCTATGGATTGGATGTAGTCGTTATTCCTACGAACCGCCCAATCCAACGTATAGATATGGCGGATGCGATATATAAATCTGAGGATGCCAAATATCGTGCGGTAGTAAAAGAGATCGTGGAGCGCCATAAAAAAGGACAACCTGTCCTGGTTGGTACAATCTCTATCGAAAACTCAGAAAAATTGTCTCATCTATTGCGCCAAAAAGGTGTACCACATAACGTACTAAATGCTAAGCAGCATGAACGCGAAGCAGAGATTGTTGCACGTGCAGGTCAATTCGGTGCAGTAACCATTGCTACAAACATGGCTGGTCGTGGTACAGACATTCAATTGGGTGAAGGAGTACCTGAAGTAGGTGGCTTGCATATTATCGGTACAGAGCGCCATGAGAGCCGCCGTATTGATAACCAGCTACGTGGTCGTGCAGGTCGTCAAGGGGACCCAGGTTCCTCTCAGTTCTTCTTGTCCCTACAGGATGAGCTAATGCGACGTTTCGGAGCTGATAACATCATGAATATGATGGATAAGCTAGGAATGGAAGAAGATATGCCAATCGAAAGCCGTCTTGTATCTCGTGCGGTTGAATCTGCTCAAAAACGAGTAGAGGGTAGCAACTTCGATGCTCGTAAAGTTGTCTTGCAATATGATGACGTAATGAATAAACAGCGTGAAGTTATCTATAAGCAGCGTAAAGAGATTCTTGAACGCGATAACCTACATGATATTGTTGAGGGCATGGTAAATAGCGTGATTGAGCGTGTAGTTCAAGCTTATTGCCCGAAAGAACAGATTCCAGAGGAATGGGATCTAGAGGGTCTACTTGAAACATGCCAAAGTACATTCTTGTTCGAAGATGCGATTACGCTTTCTAATCTGAAAGGAAAAGAAGCAGAAGAGATTGAGGAGATGTTGAAAGAGATTGCTGTTAAGCAATTGGAACAACGTCAGGAAGAAATCGGCGATATGATGGCTGAATTCGAAAAAGTGGTCGTTCTACGTGCTGTTGATAGTAAGTGGATGGATCACATCGATGCAATGGAACAGTTGCGTCAAGGTATCCACCTACGTGCCTATGCTCAAACAGATCCATTGCGTGAGTACCAATTTGAAGGATATGAGATGTTCCAAGGCATGATTGCAAGCATTGAGGAAGAAGTATCCTTGTATATCATGAAATCGGAAGTAGGACAAAACCTAGAGCGTCAGGAAGTAATTGATGCTGAGAAGTTAAAAACATCCGGACCATCTGATGAGGCTGGAACATCTGAGCCTGAGCAAAAAAACAGAGCACAACGCCGTGCTGATAAAAAGAAAAAATAAACAGGCCTGAGAAGAAAGCTGCTGTTCAGTTGAATGGCAGCTTTTTTCGCATATAATAAGAGCAATAAGTTAGAAATGGGGGAGACAATGGAAACAGCAGAGATAACCTCGTGGCTCGTAAAAATTTTATTCTTATTAAACTTTTTGTTTGCCATTGTGGTTGTTTTTTTAGAAAGGCGTACCCCTGTTTCTACATGGGCCTGGTTAATGATTCTATGGTTTATTCCTGTTCTTGGATTTGTTTTATATCTTATGCTGGGTCAAAATTTAAGCCGAAAGAAAATTTTTAAATGGGATAAACATGTCTATGCTTATATCAAGAGAGAGGTAGTTAAACAGATGGAGCAGCTAAAAGCCAAGAAGCTCCATTTTCATGATCCTGTTGGCAAAGAGTATCAAGATCTAGTGTATTTGCATCTAAACAATGATGAAGCACTACTGACCCAAGATAATCAAGTAGAGATTATTACGGATGGCTTATATAAATTTGAACGTTTGTTTGAAGATATACGCCGGGCCAGCAAACATGTCCATTTGCTATATTACATTATAAAAAGTGACGAGCTTGGCAATCGATTAGCTGATTTATTATGCGAAAAATCACGTGAGGGGATAGAGGTTCGCGTCCTATTTGATGAGAGTGGATCACGCTGGCTGTCTAAGGGATTTGTACGTCGAATTAGGCAAGCAGGTGGACAGATTGAGCCTTTCTTTCCTGCCAAGATTCCACTATTAAATTTGCGTGCTAATAACCGTAATCACCGAAAGATTGTTGTGATTGATGGAGAGATTGGCTATATTGGGGGCTTTAACATTGGGGATGAGTATTTGGGCAAAAATCCTGCCTTCGGTTATTGGAGAGATACACATCTAAGAATAGAAGGCTCTGCTGTTGATGATTTGCAATCACGCTTTATGCTAGATTGGAAGCAAGCATCTGGGCGAGATATGGCCTTTCGAAATTATTATCAAATTCCCTCTGATCCCCGTGGAGACATTCCGCTACAAATTGTTTCAAGCGGTCCTGATTCACGATGGGAGCAAATTAAGAATGGATACATGAAATTAATCCTAACAGCAAAGGAATATGTGTATATTCAGACCCCGTATTTAATTCCTGATGATAGTATTCTGGATGCTTTGCGTATTGCAGCTTTATCTGGTGTCGATGTCAAAATTATGATCCCTAATAAACCGGATCACCCCTTTGTTTATTGGGCTACTTATTCAAATGCAGGTGAGTTATTACGAGCTGGGGCAAAGGTATATACCTATGAGAATGGCTTTATGCACGCTAAAACAATTGTCGTAGACGATAAGCTTTCCACAGTAGGAACTGCTAATATCGACGTGAGGAGTTTCCGCTTAAATTTTGAAGTGAATGCTTTTGTCTACCATTCCCATACAGCTAAACAACTGGCTAATCATTTCTTAGCTGATGTAGAGCTATCATCTGAATTAACACTGGAAAAGTATAAACAACGTCCATTATCCATTCGATTAAAAGAATCTGTCTCGCGGTTACTGTCAGCAATTTTATAGGAGCCCATTTGTTACTCGGGGCTCCTTTTTTGTTTGGTAAGAGTAATACGAAAAACCGTTTTTTCTAAAGGGCTTTCATCCAATTCAAGCAGACCGCCATGTAATTGGACAATCTTATGAGCGATTGACAGGCCTAAGCCAGTTCCCCCATCGGTTTGTCGCGAGTGATCTCCTCTGACGAAAGGGTCAAAAATATGGCGTTGTACATGAGCTGGAATGCCGGTACCATTGTCAGCAATTTCAATGATGATAGAATCGTTTTGTTCCTGAACAGCGATGCGGACGTTTGTTCCTATTGGGTTATATTTAATTGTATTGGAGATCAGATTACTAATTACCCTACTCATATGACGATAATCAAAATCGTACAAAATTTCGTATTCGGGAACTTGAATATGTAATTTAAATTGTTTTTCTTCCATGTCATCTAAGAAATCAACCGTAATCTCTCTAATGAACTCACATAAATCATAGGTACGAATGGAAAGGGGGTACTGACCATCATCTAGTGTTAGGAAGTCAAATAAAGAATTAATCAAAGCATTTACACTCTGTGACTTATTATAAATGAGCTGCAAATAACGCCTTTTTTTCTCTTCATCCACAACCATATCATCCTGTAGGGCTGAAGCGTATCCCTGAATACTTGTGATAGGTGTTTTAAGATCATGTGATATATCCATGAGCATACGCTGCTTGCTTTCTTCCAATTTTTCCTTCTCGGCGCGGGTAGCTTCTAGTTTATCTGCCAAAAAGTTAAATGCATCGCGGATTTTTCCAAATTCACTTTCAGCCTTTAAATGAATACGAGCTTGATAATCCCCGTCAATCATCTTTTTAATGGCAATGGTGATAGTATGAAGAGGTACACTGATTTTTCTAGCTGTCCACCGACTATATAACAATATGATAATAATAATCGGTATAAATAGAAGCAAACATGATTTTAGGATAATCTTGCTGACTTGAGATACTGTGTGGTCAAAATTTTTAAAGTATTGAATGTCAATATTAATACTATCTCGTGGAATTTTAACCAAACAAATGTATTTCTTATTACTTTCGGTAGTAAATGGTGAAATAGAGTAATAGTAGAGTTGCTCCTCTGTATTGTCTAAATACTGATATAGCTCCTCTTCCGTATAATGATAGATCGAATCCATTTTCACCCCGATAACATGGATGATCTGTCGGTCAGAATTGAGGATTTCTACCCAACCTTCGTTTTCCAAGATGGCATTTGCCCTAATATTTTCGTAGTCATCTGATACGATGTCCTTCGCTCGATAAATAGGAGATAAGCCTTGTTCAACGCTTGAGTTTATTTGATAGACTAGATAACCGAGCGCTATAGTTAAAATGGAGCTAATAATAAATATAAAGATGCTATAATTCCATAATAAAGTAGAGTGGATTTTTTTATGTTTCATTGTTAGCTGACCTTCTTTGTTCGGATGAAAAATGAACCAGCTTATAGCCTAGACCTCGAACTGTTTTTACATAAAGTGGTTTTTTGGGGTCCGGCTCTATTTTATCACGCAATTTGCTAATATGAACCATGATGGTGTTATCGTCACTGTAAAAGGGATCGCCCCATACTTTTTCAAAAATCTGGCGTTTGGTAAATACACGATTGGGCTGTTCCATAAACATCTGAAGCATTTTATACTCGGTTGATGTTAGAGGAATTTCCACCTGATTTCTACATAAGATGCATTGGTTTTTATGTAAGGTTAAATCTCCTACAGTAAGAATTGACAAAGCCTGTGTTACTTCCTCGTTCCATGGATTCAGATGATAGGAACGACGCAGCTGTGCTTTGATTCGGGCTACGACCTCTAAGGGATTAAAAGGCTTGGTAATATAATCATCTGCCCCCATACCTAATCCTAAAATAATGTCGTGATCTTGACTGCGAGCTGACAAGAAGATGACGGGGAGCGTGTAGTCCTGACGTATTTGTGTAAGTAAATGCAAGCCGTTAAGCTTAGGCATCATAATATCAATTAAAACTAGGTCTATTGAGTGATTCTGAATATAGAGAAGGGCTTCTTCTCCATCTGAGGCTTCAACGACTCGCAAGTTTTCTTTTTCTAAATATAATCGTAGTAATTCGACTATCTCTTGCTCATCATCGGCAACCAGGATTGTCCGATTCATTCTCTTTCCCCCCGCTAAATCTATAAGTAAAACACTACTCACTATTCTACACGTTTTGGAAAAACGTGGTGATATTTTTAGGAAATAGATAAAAATTCATCTTCAACAAAACCTAGGAAGTTTGCACCTGTCTTAATTTCAGATACAATAAACAATAAGAAAATCAGTTTTAAAGGAGTAGATAGAATGGCATTGATCGACGTGGCTGATGTAAAGCAAGAAATGGCTAGTCTGTCCAAACGACTGGCGGATATTAGGGGGTCTCTTTGACCTCCCAGAAAAGCTAGAGCGTATAGGTGAATTGGAAGAGCGGATGTTAGCTCCAGATTTTTGGGATGATAATGATGCTGCACAAAAAACCATCGGAGAGCTTAATGGGATCAAAAGTCTGACAGATACGATGGGTCGCCTAGACACCTCCTATGACGATTTACAGATGATGCTAGAGCTGGTGATTGAAGAAGGCGATAGCTCCCTTATTTCCGATCTGTATGAGAGTACACAGGAGTTAAAAAAGACCTTTGAGGACTTTGAACTAGAATTGTTGTTGAGCGATCAATATGATAAAAATAACGCCATTCTGGAATTGCATCCAGGAGCTGGTGGAACGGAGTCACAGGATTGGGGTTCTATGCTATTGCGTATGTATACACGCTGGGCTGAACGCAAGGGCTTCAAAGTAGAGACGTTGGATTATCTACCAGGTGATGAAGCAGGGATTAAAAGTGTTACGCTGTTAATTAAAGGACACAATGCGTACGGATATTTAAAGGCGGAAAAAGGAGTACACCGATTAGTACGTATCTCGCCGTTTGACTCTTCAGGGCGTCGTCATACCTCTTTTGTATCGTGCAACGTATTACCGGAGATTGGGAACGATAAAGAAGTAGATATTCGCACCGAGGATTTAAAGATTGATACCTACCGTGCCAGTGGTGCAGGGGGACAGCATATCAACACGACGGATTCTGCGGTCCGCATTACTCATCTGCCGACTGGTATAGTTGTGACGTGTCAAGCGGAGCGTTCTCAGATTAAAAACCGTGATCGAGCTATGAAGATGCTATTAGGCAAGTTGTTCGAGCTGCAAAAGCAAGAGCAAGAGAAAACACTAGCTTCGATTCAGGGAGAACAGAAGGACATTGCTTGGGGCAGTCAAATTCGTTCGTATGTATTCCATCCCTACAGCATGGTGAAGGATCATCGTACCAATATGGAGATAGGCAATGTGCAAGCAGTGATGGATGGAGAGCTTGATCCGTTTATTGATGCTTATCTACGCTTTCAATTACAATAAAGAACAATTACTTTTCTTTAAAAGAAGAGGCTGAAGAATGCTAGATTTTTTCAGTCTCTTTTTTGCTAGATAATAATTTAGAAATAAAAAATAGAAAAAGTATTGCATTTCACAGATTGCTATGTTAGACTATAGAAGTCAACACGATGCGGGTGTGGCGGAATTGGCAGACGCACCAGATTTAGGTTCTGGCGGGCGACCGTGGGGGTTCAAGTCCCTCCACCCGCACCATTTGTTTGCCGGAGTGGCGGAATAGGCAGACGCAACAGACTTAAAATCTGTCGGGAGTATTCCCGTACCGGTTCAAGTCCGGTCTTCGGCACCATATAAGAACAGTGAGCGCTTTTGCAAATATGCAAAAGCGCTTTTTCATGTTTTTTGTGTTTTTTATTTGACAGTTTTGATATATTGCTCTTTTCTAAAATGTTTTACAATCTTATGAACACTGATACAGAAACTAAGAAAACGCATACTACTATGATATACTACATTTAGCAAATTACACCAATTTGGATGTAGCTTAGCTAATGGTAAAAACAGAGAAGTAAGTGAAGTAAAGGTAACACAGGTACAAACGGTAATGGCTATATAGTCTACTGCTCGTTTGTACCTATTTTTAGTTGCAAAGAAAGGGAGGCAATCAAAAAAATGAAACGTTTAGCAACTGTATTGATGGTAGGAGCTCTTGCTGTGGGATTAACAGCCTGTGGTGGACAACAATCACAACCAGCACCTGAAGAAAAGCCGGCAGCAGAGAAGGCAAGTGGAGATACAGCGACTGCATCAGCAGGAGAAGAAAAATTTAAACAAAGTAGCTGTATTGGCTGCCATGGTGTGGACTTGAAGGGAGCAACAGGCCCTTCCTTGGAAACAATAGGTAGTAAATACAATAAAGATGAAATTTTAGAGATCATTAAAAATGGAAAAGGTAGCATGCCAGCCAATATGTCTAAAGGGGAAGATGCAGAAACGATTGCAGCTTGGCTAGCAGAAAAGAAATAAAAATAAAATGGGATGAGGTCCTGAGGGTCTCATCCTTTTTAAACAAAAATAATAATTGTAATCAATCCGAATTTTTATTATTATTAATGTATATTTATGCATAAAATCTAGGAGTGAGAGCGATGAAACGTATTGGGATTATTGGAGCCACTGGATATAGCGGTATTGAACTCATTCGTATCTTATTGCAGCATCCTGAGATAAACATACATAGTCTTTATTCTAGCTCAGCAGAAGGCAGATCATTGACTGAATATTTCCCTCATTTGCAGAGTGCAGATCTACCTGTTTTACAAGGCATTCAGTCAGAGAAGATTGCGCAGGAGAATGATGTAGTATTCTTAGCGACACCTGCTGGGGTTAGTGCTGAAATAACACCTGCTTTAATTAAGGGAGGAGTGAAAGTTATCGATCTATCTGGTGATCTCAGGCTACAATCTCCTGAGGTTTATCAGGAATGGTATAAAAAATCACCAGCAACGAAAGGTGTTTTGCAACAGGCTGTCTATGGTTTGCCGGAATGGAACAAAACCAAACTGAAAGAAGCCTCTGTAGTTGCTAATCCAGGCTGCTATCCAACCGCTACCCTACTTGCACTGCTACCAGTTCTTCAAACAGACTGGATTAAACCTGAAAGTATTATTGTTGATGCTAAATCAGGAGTCTCAGGTGCTGGGCGTGGAGCGTCTCTTGGTGTGCATTATAGCGAATTAAATGATAGCTTTCACGCTTATAAGGTAGGACAGCATCAGCATACACCAGAGATCGAGCAGGGAATTTTACAAATGACGGAGAAAGACATAACCATTCAGTTCACGCCTCATTTGGTGCCAATGACTAGAGGGATTTTGACTACTAGTTATATTAGTATAGATAAAAGTAAGGATGTAGCTTTTACTGTAGAAAGCTTACAAAAGCTATATGAACATGCCTATCAGGACGCCCCTTTTGTTCGTGTAAGACCATTTGGGTCCTATCCGCGCACGAAAGAGGTACTTGGGACAAATTACTGCGATATAGCTCTTCATTTTGATGAAAGAACGGGGCGTATTATCGTTTTATCTGTCATTGATAACATGGTGAAAGGTGCCGCGGGTCAGGCGATCCAAAATATGAATTTGTTGTTTGGATTTGAAGAGACGCTGGGTTTACCTATACATGCCCTTTATCCGTAGTGGTAAAGCACAGAACTTGAATGAAGTGTAAGGTATTCTAGGTCAACTACTTATGAATAGGAGACTTTTAAGATGCTACACGAGGTTATGGTAATCAAATGCGGTGGAAGTATGCTGGAACAATTGCCTGAATCTTTCTACAACAAGCTTGCTACCCTACAAGCGGAAGGAAGATCTATTGTAATTGTACATGGAGGCGGACCAGCGATAAATCAAATGCTAGAGCAATTGAAGATCGAACCTACCTTTTCTAACGGATTGCGAGTCACGGATGAACCTACCATGCAAGCTGTGGAAATGGTATTAAGTGGTCCAATCAATAAATTGGTTGTTCGAAAGCTATTACATGCAGGTGGAAAAGCATGGGGATTAAGTGGAGTAGATGGTTCCTTGTTGCAAGCGGTAGAGAAAACGCAAGGATTAGGATTGGTAGGAAACATTACTGTGGTAGATCAAGCTCCTCTTCAATTGTTGCTTTCAAATGGCTATATTCCAGTCGTGTCACCTATTGCCGTATCAGAGGATGGTAGAACACGATATAACTGCAATGCAGATACAGTAGCAGGGGCGATTGCATCTGCTCTAGGGGCGAAGCAATTGCTGATGTTAACAGATGTACCAGGGATTTGGGCAGAGAATGAGCTAGGAGAAAAACAATTGCTACCAACTGTTACGACTGAAGACATCCAATTGATGATGAAGAACCAAATCATTACGGGTGGAATGATTCCGAAAGTTCAAGCTGCTTTAGATGCACTTGCCCAGGGAGTTCAGGAGGTTGTTATTTGTAAGGGAGAGGCAGAAACGCTTGATGGTGTAGTAAAGGGAATGGCTGTAGGTACTTCTATTTCAGCGGAGATGTCACGAGGACAAGATTCACAAGCTTTCATTTCTAACAAAGTTTAGTAGGGAAAAGGAGAGGGAATCATGACTGTTTATACAGAAAAAATGCATGTGATGAATACTTATGCACGTTGGGATGTTACGATTGTCAAAGGTAGCGGCACTACGGTCTGGGATCACACAGGTAAAGCGTATGTAGACTGCACATCAGGCATCGGTGTCACATCGCTGGGACATTGTCCTCCCGCCGTATCAGCTAAACTACATCAACAACTAGATACCTTATGGCATAGCTCCAATTTAACGCAACATCCACTGCAAGAGGAATTAGGAAAAAAACTGACTGAGCTGTCTGGATTGGATCAAGTGTTCTTTTGCAACAGCGGCGCGGAAGCGAATGAAGCGGCGATTAAAATAGCTCGACGTTATGCTCAAAAAAGTAAGGATGAGAATCGGTTCGAAATCATTACGTTTGAGCAGTCCTTCCATGGTAGAACGTTAGCTACGTTAACAGCTACAGGTCAGCAAAAGGTAAAAGAGGGCTTCAATCCGTTACCTGCTGGATTTATTACTGTACCATATGGGGATGTAGAAGCAGTGAAGAAAGTAACTACAAACCAAACGTGTGCAGTATTGCTAGAGCTTGTACAAGGAGAAGGTGGCGTGCATCCAGCATCAGTGGATTTCGTGACTGGACTATACGAGTGGTGCAAACAAAATGATATCTTATTTATGATAGATGAGGTGCAGACAGGTATTGGGCGAACAGGAGAATGGTTCAGCTACCAGCACTATGGAATCGTTCCCGATGTGGTTACACTGGCTAAAGGATTAGGTAGTGGTTTTCCGATAGGAGCAATGATAGCGACCGAAGCGGTAGCCACGGCCTTTTCTCCAGGATCACATGGAACCACCTTTGGGGGGAACCAATTAGCTACAACAGCTGGAATGGCAACCCTTTTGGAAATGGAGAAACAGAACATTTTATCCCATGTAAAAGAAATGAGCGAGTACTTGCTTGATGCCCTAAAAGAAGTAGCAAAACAATATCCCGATCAAATAAAAGGAGTACGTGGGCTAGGATTAATGATTGGTTTAGAAATGACTGGTGAGGCTAGCGTGTATCTAAAAGCGGCTCAGCAAAAAGGCGTATTATTGCTACAAGCAGGTCCAAATGTTATCCGTCTATTACCGGCGCTTATTATCCAAAGGTCAGAAATCGACCAATTAATTCTAGTGCTAAAAGAGATTTTGGAGTCAAAAAAGAAGTAGTACAACCACATATCAGAAGCAATCATTGCAATGATTTTTGAATTAATTCAGAAAAATCATTGCATTTTTTTTGGAGTGAATGTATTATTATACAAAAATAACGAATATATATTCATTAAGAGGGATTGTTGGGAATTTTCTTAGGATAGGAGCTGGCTGGGGTGGATAAGTATTTACAAAGCAAAAATATAGGGTTTCTTACGTTAGAGAGCGGAGAAGTATATACAGGTAAGCTTTACGGAGCTCCACTTGCTTCATACGGCGAGGTGGTTTTTCATACAGGAATGACTGGATATCAGGAGGTGATGAGCGATCCTTCCTTTTATGGTCAGATCGTCACCTTCACCTATCCATTGATTGGTAATTATGGTGTTAATGAAACCGATTATGAGTCTACTCAGCCTGCTATATCTGGCATGGTTGTCAGTCAGCTTTGTCAAAAACCTAGCCATTTTCGTTCCCAGATATCTTTAGATACTGCTGCAAAGCAGTTTGGCTTCCCTATATTAGCCGGAGTAGACACGCGGTCTATTACACAAAAGGTACGGCAGGGTGGTCTGCTTTATGGTGTGCTAGCTGATCAGCCTATGACAGCAGAGGAGATCGCTTTGCACAAGCTTCGTCATGAGGAACGAATCTTTGTAGAGCATGTTTCCAGAACCCGCTCAATCACCTATCGAGGAGAAGGCGAGCATATTGTTGTTATTGATTTGGGCATGAAGCACTCGATTTTGCAATCTCTATTAAAGCTTGGATGCAAGGTAACGGTCGTACCTTATCAGACGCGCATGGAAGAGATTAGAGCTATGCAGCCAGATGGCATCGTCTTCTCCAATGGGCCTGGCAACCCTGAGCAATTACGAAAATATTGTCCGCAATGGCGTACATTGGCGGAAGCATTTCCGACATTAGGAATTTGCTTGGGGCATCAAGTGCTGTCGTTGATGTTTGGGGGACAGACAGAGCGGCTTCCCTTTGGGCATCGTGGAAGCAATCATCCTGTAAAAGAGCTAGTCACTGGAAAAGTATATATGACTTCTCAGAATCATAGCTATGTGGTGAAGGAAGAGGGATTAGATAAACAAAACGTAGTGGTCACCTACCGAAATGTAAATGATGGCAGTGTGGAAGGTATCCGACATACTTGTTTGCCGATTATGAGCGTTCAATTCCATCCAGAAGCACATCCGGGACCGGATGATACCTCACATATTATTGTGACCTTCTTGGAGTCCGTACAAATGATAGGAGCGAAGCATTATGCCTAAACAACAACACATTCATAAAGTGCTGGTAATCGGTTCGGGTCCGATTGTGATTGGGCAGGCAGCGGAGTTTGATTACTCTGGGGCACAAGCTTGTCTTTCACTAAAAGAGGAAGGCGTAGAAGTTGTGTTGGTAAATAACAATCCAGCTACTATCATGACCGACGCACAGGTCGCAGATAAGGTGTATCTGGAACCGTTAACTGTGGCTTCTATAACAAAAATTATTCAAAAGGAACAACCAGATGGATTGCTACCAACACTAGGCGGTCAGACAGGACTCAATTTGGCAGTGGAATTAGCTGAGTCAGGTGTATTAGAGCGTTATGGGGTAGCTTTGCTTGGGACTCCCTTGACTGCTATACAGAATGGTGAAGACCGCGAGTTATTTAAACGGATGATGAATCACATTAATGAACCTGTTCCTGAAAGCATAACAGTAAGTACTGTACAGGAGGCTCTACAATTTGCTAATCAGATTGGTTATCCCGTGATTGTTCGTCCAGCATATACACTCGGAGGAGCTGGGGGAGGAATTGCTCCTGATCAACAGGCTCTCGAACAGATCGCTGAACAAGGACTAGCGGCAAGTCCGATTCAGCAGGTGTTAGTGGAACGGAGCGTAAAAGGCTGGAAAGAGATTGAATATGAGGTCATGCGAGATGCAAACGATACCTGCATTATCGTTTGTAATATGGAAAATATGGACCCTGTTGGTGTTCATACGGGAGATAGTATCGTTGTAGCACCTTCTCAAACATTAACAGATCGTCAATATCAAATGCTGCGTAGTGTTTCTACTAAGGTAATTCGGGCGTTAGGTGTAGTGGGTGGTTGTAATATTCAATTTGCATTAGATCCATATTCAGATCGTTATTATCTAATTGAAGTAAATCCGCGGGTCAGTCGTTCCTCTGCCTTAGCTTCAAAAGCCACAGGCTATCCGATCGCAAGGATTGCCGCAAAATTAGCATTGGGTTATCACCTGGACGAGGTACTCAATCCTATCACCGGTTATACCTATGCTAGCTTTGAACCAGCACTGGATTATGTAGTGGTCAAAATTCCACGTTGGCCCTTTGATAAATTTCCATTAGCTGATCGCAAGCTAGGAACACAAATGAAAGCAACCGGCGAGGTGATGGCTATCGCTCGAACTTTTGAAGCGGCTTTGTTAAAAGCTCTCCGCTCTTTAGAGATTGGTTGTCATTATCTCTACCGAAAGGATATAGCGTCTCTATCCACAGAGGAATTGGAGAAAGTGTTAGATATTGCTACTGATATTCGTCTATTTGCTGTAGCAGAAGCGCTACGACGTGGTATGAGTTTACAAAAGCTTCACGAGAAAACAGAAATTGACCCTTTCTACTTAAATCATATCGAGTCCATTATCCAGTGGGAGAAAAGGTTGGAAACATCATGCTTAGACACATTAAGCATGGAAGAGCTGAGTATGTGTAAGGAAATTGGATTTACGGATCAGACAATCGCTTGGATCATGAAGGTCCCCGTAAGTGAAATCTGGAAAAAACGACAGCAATGGGGTCTCATGCCGGTCTATAACATGGTCGATACGTGTGCGGGAGAGTTTGATGCAAAGACAGCCTATTATTATTCCACATGGCAAGGCAAGAATGAGGTAGTATCGTTATCCGCGAAAAAAATATTGGTACTAGGCTCAGGCCCCATTCGTATTGGGCAGGGGATTGAATTTGATTATTGTTCCGTCCATGCAGCTAAAGCTTTGCAAAAACAGAAGCTGAAAGCCATCGTGGTTAACAATAACCCAGAGACAGTGAGTACCGATTACGAGACGGCTGACCATCTTTATTTTGAGCCTTTGCATATAGAAGATGTGTTACATGTAGCTAAGCAAGAAGAAGTAGCTGGAGTACTCGTCCAATTCGGTGGGCAGACCGCGATTAATTTGGCAAGTGCTATAGAAGAAGCGGGACTGACAGTCTTAGGAACAGCTTTAGAGCAAATGAAGCGAGTTGAGGATCGAGAGCTTTTTTATCAGTTGCTCCAAAAGCTAAATATTCCCCACATACCAGGAAGGGGAGTCTATTCCACAGAAGAGGCGATTCATGTTGCTACTAGCATCGGCTATCCTGTACTGCTACGTCCATCCTACGTCATTGGAGGCCAGGGAATGACGGTCGTGCATGATGAGAGCGAGCTACGTACAGCCATGCAAGACTGGATTGATGAACAAGTTGATACCAGTTGCTTCCCTTTGTTGATCGATCAATTTATAGCGGGTATGGAAGTGGAACTAGATGCGATATCCGATGGCTATGATGTATTAATTCCCGGAATTTTTGAACATGTTGAGAAAGCAGGGATACATTCAGGAGATAGTATTGCATTGTTTCCTGCCCAGAATCTCACAGATCAACAGAAGCGGCTGATAGTTCACTATACCAAGAAGATCGCGAAGGAAATGCAAGCGATCGGTTTCATTAATATTCAATTCGTACTAAAAGATTCAAATGTCTATGTATTAGAAGTAAATCCGCGTGCTTCACGAACAGTGCCGATTACGAGTAAAGTGACCAATATTCCGATGGTGGAATTGGCTGTGCGAGCCTCTCTGGGGGAACGCTTGGCGGAGATGGGCTATGGGCTTGGACTTTCACAAGACATTGATTTTTTTGTTGTAAAAGCTCCTGTGTTTTCCTCAACTAAGCTAGTGGGAGTTGATCCTTTACTTGGACCTGAAATGAAATCCACAGGTGAAATTCTGGGTCTTGGTAGAACAGTAAAGGAAGCATTAAGTAAGGCCTTTACCTACAAGCAACATACGAATAAACGACTAGCTAGTGGAGATGGTCTATTTCTTTCGCTAAACGATGCTGACAAAGCAAGCGTACTACCTTATCTCCAGGAACAAAACGAATTGGGTATTCGCCTGTATGCAACAGAAGGGACGGCTCATTTTTTGATTCAGAATGGCATTGAAATTGCACAAATATGTAGGGGATTACCTGATTATATGGCATTGGTGAAAGCAGGAGCAATTCAAACCTCCTTAATAACCGCTACAAAAGGAAATCAGGCAGAACGTAAAGGATTTCAATTGCGTAGCTTATCTGTTCAACATGGCATTACGTTGTTCACTGTTGTCGAGACGTTTGCGGCCTACCTACAAATCAACCAAGAAAAGGAGAGCGAAAGTAATGAAGCCTGTGAAGACCTTGGATCTCTATGCAGACATTCAACCCTCTCGCTATAGAGGAAAAAGTACGCTACAGATTGATGAGTGGAATAAGGAAGAGGTACTCGGACTACTGCATTATGCTAGTCAAATAAAATCGATGCAAAAAAGCGGTAAGGCCTATCAGCCATTAGCTGGGAAAACGTTAGCGATGATTTTTACTAAATCCTCCACCCGTACTCGTGTTTCTTTTGAGGTTGGTATGTATCAATTAGGGGGAAGTAGTCTGTTTTTGACTGATAAAGATCTACAGCTAGGTCGTGGTGAAACAATTTCAGATACAGCTAAAATTTTGTCTAGTTATGTAGATGGAATTATGATTCGGACTCATGCACACGAAGATGTGGTAGAACTAGCAAAGCACGCTAGTGTACCTGTTATTAATGGGCTAACTGATTTATATCATCCTTGTCAGGCTTTAGCTGACCTTTTAACTATACAAGAACACAAGGGTAAATTGCAGGGAATTAAGCTAGCCTTCATTGGAGACGGCAATAATGTGGCGAATTCACTTGTCTTAGGGGCGGTTATCCTCGGATTAGATGTACGTGTCGCTACACCTCCAGGATATGAGATGCAGAAAGCTATTGTTGAAAAGGTAGAGGAATATGCTACGCAATATGGTGGGAAATTTATGATGACCCATGATGTGTATGAAGCTGTTGATCAAGCAGACGTTATTTACACGGATGTATGGACCAGCATGGGCTTTGAAGAAGAGAATGAGCAACGTTTAAAAGATTTTGCTTCCTATCAAGTAAATAAAAAACTGGTGGCAAGAGCTGACTCATCTTATATCTTTATGCATTGTCTGCCTGTGCACCGTGGTGAAGAGGTGACAGCAGAGATTATTGATGGACCTCATTCTGTGGTGTTTGAGGAAGCAGAAAATCGTCTCCATGCACAAAAAGCATTGCTAGCTTCTGTAATGTAAATTCCTTGTGAACGATATGGAAATAATGTAATTTTATAGTACAATATGTATAATTACCCAGAAAAACACTACGAAATGGAGAGACAACAATGGCAAAAGATAAAATTGTTTTAGCGTATTCTGGTGGTTTAGATACTTCTGTAGCAATAAAATGGTTGCAAGATACTTATAGCTATGACGTAATCGCGGTAGCCCTTGATGTGGGGGAAGGAAAGGATTTGGAGTTTGTCCAAAAAAAAGCGATGCAAGTTGGTGCATATAAATCCATCGTAGTAGACGCGAAGGAAGCCTTTGCGAATGAATATGTTTTACCAGCTTTACAAGCTAATGCCATGTACGAAGGAAAATATCCTTTGGTATCAGCGCTGTCTCGTTACTTGATTTCTAAAATTTTGATTGAGATCGCGAATCAGGAGGGAGCAGTAGCTGTTGCTCATGGATGCACTGGTAAAGGAAACGATCAGGTGCGCTTTGATATTTCATTTACCGCCCTACATCCAAATATTCAAATTGTTGCGCCAGTTCGTGAGTGGGGTTGGACACGTGATGAAGAGATCGAGTATGCCAAGAAAAATAATATTCCCATCCCGATCAATCTAGATAACCCATATTCAATCGACCAGAATCTTTGGGGAAGAAGCTGCGAGTGCGGCGTTCTAGAAGACCCGTGGGCTGCACCACCTGAAGGAGCTTATGAATTAACTGCCTCGATTGACGATGCTCCAGATCAAGCGGAAGAGATTGAGATCAGTTTTACAAAAGGTGTTCCGACTGCTTTAAATGGGGAAGCAATGACGTTAGCTGAGCTAATTCTGGCTTTAAATAAGATTGCAGGCAAGCATGGAGTCGGTCGGATTGACCATGTGGAAAATCGCTTAGTAGGTATAAAATCTCGTGAAGTATATGAGACGCCAGCTGCTACTACACTCATTCTAGCACATCGGGAGCTGGAGTTTCTGACACAACCTCGTGAAGTCGCTCAATTTAAACCAATCGTGGAACAAAAAATGGCTCAAGTGATTTACGAGGGTCTCTGGTATTCTCCAATTCGTCCTGCCCTACAGGCCTTCATTAAAGAGACTCAGGCAAATGTAACAGGTATTGTTCGTGTCAAGCTCCATAAGGGTCAGGCTATTGTCGTCGGACGTAAATCAGATGCGTCATTGTATAGTCATGAATTGGCTACCTATAATTCTGGGGATCAATTTGATCATAAAGCAGCACTTGGCTTTATCAAATTGTGGGGATTGCCTACAAAGGTATATTCGCAGATTAATGATGAAAACAATGCCGAGCTTGAAAATAACTTTGCTACAGATGCTTCTCCTTCTACAAGTAAAACAGCAAAGGAAGCGATCATGCCATGAAACTTTGGGGAGGACGTTTTACTAAACCAACCAATCAACTCGTAGATGAATATACAGCTTCTATTTCGTTTGACCAGAGACTATGGCGTCAGGATATTGTGGGTAGCTCGGCGCATGTAGCCATGCTCGGAAAATGCGGCATTCTGTCTATGGATGAGGTACGTCAAATCATTGCTGGCTTGAAAAAGGTAAAAGAAAAGATCGAGCAGAAGCAGGTTCAATTTGACATAGCGCATGAAGATATTCATATGAATATTGAAAAACTATTAATTGAAGAAATAGGAGCCTTAGGTGGTAAACTCCACACAGGTAGAAGCCGGAATGATCAGGTGGCGCTAGATATGCATTTATATCTACGTGAAAAACTGATGGAAATTATTGAATTAAGCATGTACCTACAACAGGCATTATTAGATCAGGCCCAAAATCATTTGGAGACCGTTATGCCTGGGTATACTCATTTACAACGGGCGCAGCCAGTGCTTTTTGGCTATCATTTGATGGCATACGTATCTATGCTACAACGAGATTTGGAACGGATGCAGGATTCATTTAAAAGGGTAAATACATTACCTCTCGGAGCGGGAGCACTTGCTGGGACTACTTTTCCGATTGATCGACAGTTCGTTGCCTCTATGCTTCAGTTTGACGGGATTTATCAAAATAGCATGGATGCAGTGAGCGATCGAGATTTTATTATCGAGTTTTTATCCAATGCTTCCTTATTAATGACCCATCTCTCCCGCTTGTGCGAAGAACTAGTTATTTGGAGCAGTCAGGAATTTTCCTTTATTGAATTAGACGACGCGTTTTGCACTGGTTCTAGCATCATGCCACAAAAGAAGAACCCTGATGTAGCAGAGCTTGTCCGTGGAAAGACTGGACGTGTCTACGGGAATCTAATCGGAATGCTAACGGTACTAAAAGGACTACCGCTCGCCTATAACAAAGACATGCAAGAGGATAAAGAGGGCATGTTCGATACAGTGGAGACGTTACATGGAGCACTGGCTTTGTTAACGCCTATGATTTCTACTATGCAGGTAAAAACGGAGCAGATGCGAAAAGCAGTCACACAGGATTTCTCTAATGCGACGGACTTGGCAGATTATCTAGTAACGAAACAAATTCCGTTCAGACAGGCACATGAAATCGTGGGAAAAGCGGTTCTGTACTGCATTGAACGTCAAAAATATTTGCTAGATCTTACCTTAGAAGAATTCCATGGGTTTTCCCCGCTTATCGATCAGGATGTGTACCAGGCACTAGATATTAATGCGGTCGTGAATGCACGTAATGTACTAGGTGGAACGGCCAAACAACAGGTTGAACAGCAGATTCAATTTTACCAGCAGCAAGGAAAAGGAAACAAAGCGTGGGTGGCAACACATAGTCAAAAGGTTATGGTGGAGGCCTTGGTGGATATTAAGTCGCCTGTTGTATAGGTGAAAATAGACTGTAATGCTGTAGCGACAAAGGGGATCAGCTGGTTCAAAGCTGGTCCCCTTTGCTGTGAACATTCTCTAGTCAACAAAAAATATTCTATGAGATGGGGAAAATACCTGAAGATCATTTCGTTAAAAAACGGGCTAGAAACTAGGTTTTACTTGGATAAGAACTTATGTCAAAAAAGTAAGAAAATAGTTGTCAATATAAAAAAGTGGGTATAAGATCACAATTTTATGTTGTTTTTTTCCATTTTGCCGACAAGAAATGCGATAATTAGGGGATAACAACACAGAAACTCAGTGGTATAATAGAAAAAGTGATCAGATGCTAGTATTTTTTGTCTTTTTCTGATGCTTCAAGAACATAAGCGATAGTAGGGTGTGATTCTTTTGATCGAGATGTATGATGTCTGGAAAACATATCCCAATGGCACTAATGCGCTAAAGGGGATTAATGTAAAGATTGATAAGGGTGAATTTGTCTATGTTGTAGGTCCGAGTGGTGCAGGTAAATCAACCTTTATTAAATTAATGTATCGTGAAGAGAGACCAACCAAAGGACAAATCTTTTTAAACAGTTTTAATGTTAGTCGTATTAAGGAAAGACAAATACCGAATGTACGCCGAAGTATCGGAGTTGTGTTTCAGGATTTTAAACTATTGCCAACTTTAACGGTATTTGAAAATGTTGCATTTGCAATGGAAGTCATCGAGGCGAATCAGAAAAGCATAAAGCCTCGTGTTCTGGATGTGCTTAATCTTGTTAAATTAAAGCATAAAGCAAAAATGCTGCCAGGAGAGTTATCGGGTGGAGAGCAACAACGTGTCGCATTGGCGCGGGCTATCGTTAACAATCCAAGTATCATTATTGCGGACGAGCCTACAGGTAACCTTGATCCCGAAACTTCATGGGATATTATGCGCTTGTTTGAAGAAATCAATCAGCGTGGAACGACCGTTGTAATGGCAACACATAACCGTGAGATTGTTAATACGATTCGCCGTCGTGTCATCGCGATTGAAGCTGGTGAAATTGCCCGCGATGAACAGAGAGGGGAATACGGTTATGAAGATTAGTACATACGGACGCCATGTGCGAGAAGGTGTAAAGAATTTGGGACGGAATGGCTGGATGACTTTTGCTTCAGTCAGTGCCGTAACCATTACATTATTGATTTTAGGTGTATTCTTACTACTCGCATTAAACGTAAATCACATGGCAAAATTGGTTGAAAATCAGGTTGAAATTCGTGTTTTTATGGATGTTACCTCCGATAAAGCAGTAGCAGAGAATTTACAAAAACAAGTGAAAGCATTACCTGCTGTAGAAACCGTTACCTATGTTCCGAAAGCTCAGGGATTAAAGGATTTGCGAGAGCAGCTAGGTGAAAACGGAAAGCTTTTGGACGGCTTGGAGAAAGAGAATCCTCTACCAGATGCATTGGTAGTTAAGACTAAAGAACCAGAAGATGTAGATTTTGTCGCTAAGCAGGTCAAAGAGATGGAACATATTGAAGATGTCGACTATGGGGCGGAAACGGTGAACAATTTGTTTACCGCAACCAATATTATGCGTAATGTAGGCATTTTCTTCATTATTGGATTAGCTTTTACGGCGATGTTCCTGATTGCTAATACCATTAAACTAACAATTGTTGCACGCCGTCGTGAAATTGAAATTATGAAATTAGTAGGAGCAACCAACTGGTTTATTCGTTGGCCTTTCTTTATTGAAGGTCTGTTTATGGGTGTAATGGGAGCGATTATTCCTATTACTATCCTTACAGTAGGCTACTACTATTTATTGCAACAAATACACGCTAGCATGTATAGCTCAATGCTTCCTTTATTGCCAATGGATCCGTTTGCCTATCAAGTAGGGTTATTATTGATAGGAATTGGTGCTTTTATTGGTATTTGGGGAAGTATGCTTTCCGTTCGCAAATTCTTGAAGGTGTAATGATAGAGCAATTGATAGAATAAGGCTATGGGAGGGCACGTGAAATGAAAAAGAATAACCTCATTCTTTCTGTTTTAGCGACCAGTATGCTGGCATGGGGATTAGCGCCTGCTCCTGCGGGGTATGCCAGTAAGAAATCATTACAGACGATTAATCGTGAGCTAGAACAAATCAGATCACAGAAAAAGAAGCAACAACTTCAGGTCAGTAATATTAAAAGTCAAATTAATACAGTGAGAAGCGAGCAGAAAAATTTAGATCATGAGCTATTCGCCATTGATCTAAAGCGAGAAGAAACACAGCAGAAGCTGGACAAGCTGGATAAGGATATCAACGCAACAGCTAAAAAAGCCGTGGTTGCACAGGAAGATTTAGATTCCGCTGTAGATCGGGTGGCTAAGCGTGATGAGCTATTAAAGACACGTGTCAAAGCAATGTATAAACGCGGTAAGGTTTCTTACCTAGATGTATTGATGGGCTCCTCTGATTTTGGCGATTTGTTAACACGCATGCACGGCATGAAACTAATTGTCGAACAGGATAATCGAATTTTGGAAGAGAACAAAAAGGATAAACAAACCATTGAAAAACGGAAGAAAGACGTGGATAATTTACTTGCTTCCTATAAAACGATGTTCTCAAAAAGCGAAGATTTAAAAGAGGAGCTGGATCGACAATATAATCGCAGTGTCGTTGTGAAAGCGGAGCTTAAGAAGAAGGAAAACGATCTCGTAGAAATCGAAGCAGAAGCACAGGAAGCCATGAGAGCGATGATTCAGGCAGAATCTGCTAAGCTGTTAGAAAAGCAAAATTTAAGTAGTGTTAGCAATTACAAAGGTGGAAAATTAGGCGTTCCACTTGATTCGTTTGTTCTTACCTCTTCGTTTGGATATCGAGCTGATCCGTTTACAGGAAAGTCAGCTGGTCATGATGGGCTTGATATGGCTGCTCCTAAAGGAACAACGATTAAGGCGGCTGAAGATGGTGTTGTTATTTTTGCTAGTACGATGCGTGGATATGGTAATGCAGTCGTTATTCAGCATAATAACGAAATTAGCACGCTGTACGGACATATTCGTGAGGGCGGAATTAAGGTTCGGGTTGGACAAGCTGTAAAACGTGGTGAAAAGATTGCAGAGGTAGGTTCCACTGGACGCTCAACTGGTAACCATTTGCATTTCACCGTGTATAAAAACAATCGACCGGTTGATCCAGCACCTTATATCCGCTAGCAGTCTCGCAAATATTGTAGCTCCACTTTGCATACACTAGTTGCATAGCTTTTCCATGGCTGACAAAAAGGATGGTGTATAGTATGAACTGGAACGGACGCAAGGTGCTCGCCCTTGTGCTAGCTGGTATGTTGACCAGTAGTCTCTTAACTGTGATTGCTGTGAAGACAGCTCCGTTAAGCTCTGCAACCAATGCAGTAGTGGCTGGCGGAAGCAACGGTCTTTTCTCTCTTGGTAGTGGACAAGATTCGCTCAAAGACTTTGCTAAGCTACAGGAAGTATATAAAATAATCAAATCGCGTTACGTGCATGAGGTAGCTGATGACAAACTCATGGAGGGTGCCATCAATGGCATGATCTCTGCGTTGGATGATCCGTATTCAGACTATATGGATCCTCAGGCAGCAGCAGAATTTAATGCATCTCTTAATTCTTCATTTGAAGGAATTGGTGCAGAAGTAACAATGAAGGATGGTAAGCTTACCATTGTTTCACCGATAAAAACCTCCCCAGCAGAAAAGGCGGGGCTTCGTCCGAACGATCAGGTGCTTAGCGTTAATGGCGAATCTTTGGAAGGCTTAGATTTGCATAAAGCGGTAGGCAAAATCCGTGGACCTAAAGGAACCAAGGCTACTCTTAAAATCTTGCGTGCAGGACAGCCTGAACCGATTACTGTTGTAATAGTTCGAGATGATATTCCAATTGAGACGGTCTATAGCTCTATCCTAGAGAGTAACGGTAAAAAGATCGGTAAATTGGAGATGACTTCTTTCGCAAGTGCCACGGCTGACGATTTTAATAGAGAATTGGCTGAACTAGAGAAAAAAGGAATTCAAGGATTAATCATTGATGTTCGTGGTAACCCAGGCGGTTATCTAAAGGCGACAACTAGTATTAGTGAAGGCTTGGTCCCTAACAAAGCCAAAATCGTTGAAATCTCGTATGGAAATAATAACGAACAAGTAGAGACGTTTTATTCCAAAGTGGATAAGGGAAAGCCGTATCCAATCACTGTACTTATTGATGGAGGGTCTGCTAGTGCTTCTGAAATTTTAGCAGGTGCCCTTTCTGAGAGTGCAGGTGCAAAATTGGTTGGTGAAAAAACGTTTGGTAAGGGTACCGTTCAGAACACGATGGAAATGAAGGATAAGAGCCAGTTGAAGCTGACAATTGCCAAATGGTTAACACCAAAAGGGGATTGGATTCATAAAAAAGGTATCCAACCTAATGAAGTTGTCAATCAGCCAGACTACTTCAAAGCAACTCAGCTCCCACATGATAAGGTATTATCACGTGATATGAATGGGTTGGACGTTAAGAACCTCCAATTAATTCTTAAAGGATTGCAATTGAAGCCAGATCGTATGGATGGCTATTATGATGCTTCAACTGAAGCGGCAGTGAAAAAATTCCAACAGGCGCACAAGCTTGAAGCTACGGGAAAAGTTGATCAAAAAACGGGTCTAGAGATGCAAACCGCTTTAATTAAAGTAATGAAAGATCCGAATAATGATCGCCAATTGCAACGTGCATTGGAAATCACCGCACAGTCTAAGGTAAAATAATCCAAAGAAAAAAAGCAGGGAAACCTTTCTATTCTGTAGAAAGTAAGAACCACGAACAAAACGGTCGTGGTTCTTTTTTTGCATGAAGATAGATTGTTAACAATGATAGAATAAGTGCAATAAGTTTTGCCGGCACTAGAGGCTTGGCAGCTGCCAAGTTCTCTTTTATATTTTTTGAGGGGGAGAGAATTTTGAGTGTGCTCTGGAACCTTATAAGCAACTATTTGTACGCATTGGTACATTTTCTGTTAAATCCGCTCTTATATGCGTTTCTCATATTTATTTACTTGCATTATCGCAAACAAATGTTATGGGAGCGTCAACTGTTTTCTGTACGAATACATTCGCCATTGACACAGACTCTCCGTTCCGTTGGTCTGGGGATGGTAGGTGGTTTGTTTGTTAGTCTGGTAGCTGGTTTACTAGGTATTTTCATTCAGGTATCTGACATGTGGATCGCCTGGGCAATTGCTCTATTACTCGCCTTTGTAAGGTTTCGATTTCTATGTTTAGCCTATGGGACAGCTATTTTTACCGGCTTACACGGAATTGCTAAACTATTTCCCATAGTAGGAGAGATATCTGGTTTCGACAAAGTCTGGGGTTGGTTTGCTCATGCTAATCCAGCACCATTATTAGCTTTAGTAGCTCTTTTACATATCGTAGAAGCGTGGTTTATTAGAAGTCATGGAGGCAGACATGCATCTCCGTTGTTTGTAGAAGGTAAACGTGGAAGAGTTGTAGGTGCTTACCAACTTCATTCCTTTTGGTTAACACCTGTTATTGTATTAACACCTGTTACGGGAGAAGCATTTCATGTGCCTGCTTTATTTCAAGGTTGGCCATTGTTTTCTCCTGATTGGGCGATGGCTACACTTGGAATGCTACTATTACCAGCTATTACGGGTTTTTCTGCTATTACCAAAACGAAAACACCTCAGGCAAAGGCGAACTCGTTATCCAAGCATTTATTTATCTACTCATTCCTTTTGCTTGGAATAAGCTATGCAGCAGTAATCATTCCGTCTCTTGTATATGTGGCTGCCCTCTTTGCATTTTTTGGACACGAATGGTTGGGCTGGCTAAGCTCACGTCAAGAAGAGAAACTGCCTCCCTACTATGTTCCTGCTGAAAAGGGCTTGAAAGTGATGGCTGTTCTGCCAGGGACACCTGCCGATGTAATGGGAATTAGGATCGGTGAGGTGATCGTTAAGGTAAATGGGCACCCGATCTCTGTAAAAGAAGATTTATATCAAGCGTTACAAGTTAATCCAGCATTCTGTAAAATGGAAGTTTTAACATTGGATAATGAAATAAAATTTACGCAGAGTGCTATCTATGCGGGACAACATCATCAGCTTGGAATTATTGTGGTACCAGACGAGCGAACAACGCATTTTGTTTCCATGCAGGAGATTGGTTTACATGGAGTAAAGAAGCATAAGTCTAAAGGAGAGCACGAGCTTGGAATTTAGAAGATAGAAGGTAGAACATAGAACATCATGTATTACCCGAGTAAAGGACAAGTATGGCAGTCCCTTACTCGTTTTTTTTGTACTATCGAAAACTATAAAAATGAAAAGAAAATCAAAGGATTATGGGCGTGGATGTATAAATCATAAGTATATGAGTATATACGATCTATAGATAAGGAGGTGAATAATGGTACTGCTTATCATTCTTACCATAGGACTTTCGTTTTTATTAAATTGGTTAGTTCCATTAATTGGATTTGAAAGTGACCCTTTTACAGTTTGGTTGGTTTCTTATCTCATTTGTTTTCTTGCAATTATTCCGTGGCAATTAAAAAGGGAGGAGCAAAGATATGAGGGGTTCATGGAAAGAGAGCCTTTTTGGAATACGGAATCCACTATGATTCTACAAATTCTAGCAATAGCTGAAAAAAGAAAAGGTTATATCACACCATCTGATATAGCGGCCCAAACTGAATTAACTATTAAACAGGCAATAGAAGCGTTACAGAAACTACAAAAGCAAGGATATGCAGAACTAAGTGTGGCTCAGACAGGAGATATTATTTATTATTTTCCTGGGTTTAAATAATAAAGAGGTGAATGAGATCATTGGCGATCTATACAAGAGACGTAGAATCAGAAAGAACGAAGCAACGGAGAGAGGATTTCTTTGAACTTGTTTATATATTTTTATATCTTTCTACCATACTAGCAATTGTCTATACGTTTAGAAAAATCCAAGAAAATGCTATTTTTATCGCCGTCCTTATCGGTATAATAACCATAGTTTTCCTAGCTTTCTCTATTCGAAAAAAACGTTTACTTAAAAGAGAATATCGATCTAGTTGTGAAGCATTAGCCTTGTCTATTGCAGGTAGGCATAATGGGAGATTATCTGTCCCATTATTTTCTTTAGAATCTTCGTTACGTCTAGATGAATGTGACAGAATAGTAAGGGATTTAGAAGAAAAGGGAGTATTTAAGAGTATTATTAATACTGGGAGTGGAACTATATATCATTTAGACCCTTACATATTACAATCGTTGGAGCGATCTAATCAGGATAGTGATCAGGAGAATGATGATGAATGTGACAGTGAATGGGATGAAGAAGATGAAGACGAAGACGATGATTGGGATGATGACGATGACTGGAACGAAAATCAGAAGCAGATGACTAAGAAGAATCATGCTCAACTGTTAAACGTCATAGTACCTGAATCTATACGTGAAAACAAAGTGGTTCGTTTTTTTACAGCAGGAAATATTCTTGTTAAGGTATTACTTGTGCTGCTCATTGTACTATTTGATCTTGTAGATAAACATTATATCCTTGAACATGCAAAAATATATATTGTAGCTACGTCTGTTTCCCTTAGCTTTTTTATTCTACTGGGCATTTCTAGCTATGTTCAGAGTAACAAGACCATGAAGCGAATGAGAGAGATAGATATCATGGATTACATTTTTGAAAAAGAAGGATATCTTTATCAAAAAGAGATTGCAGCCTATACATACGAATCAATTGACTCTGTACAACCTACTATTCAAAATTGGTTCAAAAATAGATATGCATCTATTCATACGTTAGATGATGGCTCTATACTATATTATTTTCCAGAGATAACAGATCAATCGGTTATTAATCAGAATCGTTCTTTTTTCTCACCTATGGAACACAGTAATAAACTGATCATTCAATTTATGCAATACGCCATGCTAGCCTGTCTACTAAGTGGGATGGGAGGTTATGTTGCTGATAGGTATGGTATGTGGATGTTTGGAATTGCATGGGGGATCATTTTCTTACTTGCTCTTGGCACGATCGCTTCTCGAGTATCGACCGAGTCAGAACGAATGGAGAGAATGGGCTTTCAGGTAGCAGAGCAAAAGGGCGGAGCGTTGACCATACATGAATTTGCTTACGGGGCAGGAATTAGAATGGAAGAGGCTGCGCAGATATTAAGAAAATGGGAGCAGGAAGAGTTAGCCAGAAGCATGGAACACCCAGATCAGATTCCTTATTACAAAATTAATGGTGTTCTTAGTATGGAGCAGCGACTAACCTCAGAATATGTATAGAAGACCATTGAGACAGATAAGACTTCATTTAAGCAAGCATGGAAAACCAAAGATGACCTCAAGCTACTTTTTGAGGTCATCTTTGTCTTTTGAAAAGCAGTTTTTTGTTGTTCTTATCAATTCTTAGGTAGTGGGTTTTTCTTGTTCTTAAGGAGTTTCAGAACCATCAGGATTTTGGAAGCCATCTGTTTCACCAGTACCATCTGTATCCCCTGGCTCAGAAGGTGGTTCTACTTCTTCCTCTGGTTCCGGTTCTGGCTCTGGCTCTAGTTCTGGTTTTACTACTTCAAGCCCAACGATATCCGTAGATTTAATCTTTTTACCGTTCTCTAGAACAAATTCAACTAAACCATTTTTCATGCTGACTGCTTGAATGATGCCTGTTTCTTCAGTTGAGGTTGGTTTACCATCCGCGTCTTTCCCTTGTTCCGTATACGTAACTTGATAACCAATCATATTAGCGTATTTTAGCGTTTGGTCAACGCCAGTTTGGGACGTAAGCGATTCTAAGCCATGGATTTGCTGTTGGGAGATAATATCGTCACCCACTAAAAACCAAATTTTACCCTCGACCATTTTTACACCGTTAACGGTACCAGAAGCTGTTGTTACATATATTTGTCCGGACTCATCTTTACGAGCCACCTCATAGGTAGCTTTTTTACCGATGATTTCCTCGTACTCTTTTACGTTTAACAGACTGCTATTTGACTCCTTCATGAGAAGTTCAATATTCGACACTTTTTCTACCATTGTCATCATAGCAGTTTGCATCATAAATTGAGAGTTGTCCATTGGTGACATCGGGTCTTGATTCGCAAGTTGGGCAATCATTAGCTTCATAAAAGACTCGCTATCCAACCCAGTTGAATATTCTTTTTTATTGGCATAGTTATATTCTGGTAGTACGGAAGACTTTGTTTTCGGTATTGTGCTTTGTGCTGCGGTCTTAGCCGCCGCCATCGACTTTTGTATGTTGTTGGTCGGCATTCATTTTCCTCCCAAATGGGTAAAAATTATCAGACAGATAGACTTGCTATCTTTCATTATTATCGGTAAAATCACTTATAACGAATAGACAAACAAACGTTCGAGTTTTTGCTTAGATTTTAAATGATTGTGCTATAATGAAGGATAGGATATATAAAGGAGGATGAGGGGACCGTGGATCGTTTTGAGTTAGTTTCGGAGTATACGCCTTCAGGTGATCAGCCTACTGCGATTGCAGAGTTAGTGGAAGGAATAAAGGCTGGTAAACGTCATCAAACTCTGCTGGGTGCTACCGGAACAGGTAAAACTTTTACAGCTGCTCATATGATAGCTCAGGTGAACAAACCTACACTAGTCATGGCGCATAACAAAACCTTAGCTGCACAGTTGGCAGCAGAATTTCGTGAATTTTTCCCAAATAACGCGGTAGAGTACTTCGTTAGTTACTACGATTACTATCAACCGGAAGCCTACATTCCTCATTCGGATACTTATATTGAAAAGGATTCAAGCGTTAATGATGAGATTGATAAATTACGTCACTCAGCAACTAGCTCGTTATTAGAGAGACGGGATGTAATCATTGTAGCTTCTGTTTCTTGCATATACGGTTTGGGTTCCCCGATTGAATATAGAGAAATGGTACTTTCTTTGCGTACGGGCATGGAAAAAAGCAGAGATGAGGTTTTGCATCGGCTAGTAGATATTCAATATGATCGCAATGATATTAACTTTACTCGTGGGACGTTTCGTGTTCGAGGAGACGTGCTGGAAATATTCCCGGCGTCGCGCAGTGAACAGGCAATACGAGTAGAGTTTTTTGGTGATGAGATTGAGCGCATTACAGAGATTGATGTATTAACCGGGGAGATTATGGGAAGCCGAGACCACGTAGCGATTTTCCCTGCATCTCACTTTGTTACCCGTGAAGAAAAAATGAAGAAGGCTGTTGAGAATATTGAACAGGAGCTTGAACTAAGGTTGCTAGAATTGCAAGCAGCAGGCAAACTACTGGAGGCTCAACGTCTAGAACAGCGTACGAGATATGATATTGAGATGATGTTAGAAATGGGCTTTTGCTCGGGAATTGAGAACTATTCCCGTCATTTGACTGGTTTACCGGAGGGACATCCTCCGTACACGTTACTTGATTACTTCCCAGATGATTTTTTGATGGTGATAGACGAGTCTCATATGACCCTGCCACAAATCCGCGGGATGTACAATGGCGATAGAGCGCGTAAAGATGTACTGGTGGAGCATGGTTTCCGCTTACCGTCCGCACGCGATAACCGACCACTCAGGTTTGAGGAATTTGAAAAGAAAGTAAAGCAAGCAGTCTATATTTCAGCTACACCAGGAGTATATGAACTTGAGCACACGCCTAAGATGGCAGAGCAGGTCATTCGTCCAACAGGTTTAGTTGATCCAACTATCACAGTTCGTCCAATAAAAGGCCAAATTGATGATTTAATCGGCGAAATTCAGGCAACCATTGCTAAAGACGAGCGTGTTTTAGTAACGACGCTTACGAAGAAAATGTCAGAAGATCTAACCGATTACTTGAAGGAGATTGGCATTAAAGTCCGTTACCTGCATTCCGATATCAAGACGATTGAGCGCATGCAGATCTTACGCGCCTTGCGATTGGGTGAATTTGATGTTTTGGTGGGGATTAACTTGTTGCGGGAAGGATTGGATTTGCCGGAAGTATCTTTAGTTACGATTTTAGACGCTGATAAAGAAGGCTTCTTGCGCAATGAACGGTCATTAATTCAAACCATTGGGCGTGCTGCGCGGAATGCAGAGGGTCGTGTAATTATGTATGCTGACAAAATGACTGATTCAATGACGAAAGCAATACAAGAAACAGAACGCCGGCGTAGAATCCAGCTTGCTTACAATGAAAAGCACGGCATTACGCCACAAACGATTCAAAAAGCTGTTCGTGGAGTTATTGAAGCAACAAGAGTGGCGGAGGAGAAAGCTGATTATCTACCACACTTAGATGTAAAGAAGATGCCGAAAAAAGATCGTATTGTAGTTATCGAGCGAATGGAAGAGGAAATGAAGGAAGCCGCACGCAATCTCATGTTCGAACGTGCAGCAGAGCTTCGTGATTTGATATTGGAGTTGAAAGCAGACCTGTAGGGAGTGAAATACATGCCATTAGATCGAATCGTGGTGAAGGGTGCACGCGCTCATAATTTAAAAAACATAGATGTCGTCATCCCACGAGATAAATTTGTTGTTTTAACGGGATTATCTGGTTCAGGAAAATCGTCTCTTGCTTTTGATACGATCTATGCGGAAGGACAGCGTCGTTATGTAGAGTCGCTATCTGCTTATGCTCGTCAATTTCTTGGACAAATGGATAAGCCTGACGTAGATTCTATTGATGGTCTATCTCCAGCTATTTCGATTGATCAGAAGACCACTAGTCGCAATCCACGTTCTACTGTAGGAACAGTGACAGAGATCTATGATTATTTGCGTCTGTTGTATGCGCGTATTGGTAAGGCTGTTTGTCCTACTCATGGAATAGAAATTAGTTCACAAACGATCGAACAAATGGTAGATCGTATTATGGAATTCCCGGAACGGACCCGTATGCAAATTCTTGCTCCTTTAGTTCAGGGACGTAAAGGAGAGCACGTAAAGCTATTGGAAGATATCCGTAAACAAGGTTATGTACGGGTTCGTGTTGATGGAGAAGTGCGGGATTTATCTGAAGAGATTCTTTTGGAAAAAAACAAAAAGCATAGCATTGAAGTTGTAATTGATCGGATCGTTGTCAAACCTGATTCTCAGACACGTATTGCTGATTCCTTAGAAACAGCTTTGCGTTTAGCAGACGGTAAGGTGATTGTCGATGTTATCGATCAGGAAGAACTACTATTTAGCGAGAAGCATGCTTGTCCACTCTGTGGCTTCTCGATTGGTGAGTTAGAACCGCGAATCTTCTCATTTAATAGTCCGTATGGAGCCTGCTCAGAATGCGATGGATTGGGAGTGCGGATGGAAGTGGACCCTGATCTGGTTGTTCCGGATTCTGCAAAAACATTGTCAGAGGGTGCTGTAGCAGCTTGGGAACCAAAGTCTTCTACCTACTACCCACAATTGTTAGAATCAGCGTGCCGTCATTTTAGCATTCCTACAGATGTACCGGTGGAAGAGCTAGAAGATGAGCAATTACAAATCGTTTTATATGGTAGTAAAGGTGAAAAAATTCAATTCCGTTATGAGAATGAATTTGGTCAAGTACGTGAGGCTACAGTGGCATTTGAAGGGGTAATCCCTAACCTACAAAGACGTCACCTAGAAACCAGTTCTGATTATATACGGGAACAAATTGAAGGCTTCATGGGTCAAAAAGCTTGCCCGGTTTGTAAGGGTCAGCGATTGCGCCAAGAGAGCCTAGCTGTTTTGATCGGCAAACGTAATATTTCGGAGTTAACCAGTCTATCTATTGTAGATGCACACCAATTTTTTGATCAAGTCGAGTTAAGTGAGAAAGATATTAAGATCGCTCAGATGATCTTAAAAGAGATCAAAGCCAGACTGAATTTCCTCATTGATGTGGGGCTTGATTACCTTACATTAAGTCGAGCGGCAGGAACCTTATCAGGTGGAGAAGCCCAACGTATACGATTAGCTACACAGATTGGCTCTAGTCTAATGGGAGTCTTGTATATTTTGGACGAGCCAAGTATTGGTCTACATCAGCGCGATAATGCTCGTTTGATTAAGACGCTTGAGCATATGACAAGCTTAGGAAATACACTTATCGTAGTAGAGCATGACGAGGATACGATGCTAGCCTGCGATTACATTATCGATATTGGTCCTGGAGCAGGGATTCATGGTGGACAGATAGTAGCGGAAGGAACCCCACAAGAAGTGATGAAGAATCCTGACTCTCTAACAGGAGCTTATTTAAGTGGGCGTAAATTCATCCCTGTTCCTCTTGAAAGACGTAAGCCTGCACAAAATGGAGAAGCTTGCGATAAATGGGTGATTATTGAAGGGGCAAAAGAAAACAACCTGAAAAATGTAAACGTCAAGATTCCATTAGGTGTGTTCGTTGCTGTTACGGGTGTCTCTGGTTCAGGAAAAAGTACCCTAATCAACGAGATTCTACACAAAGCTTTGGCACGTGAATTAAATCGTGCAAAAGCCAAGCCTGGAGAATTTAAACGGATTAATGGCTTGGAGCATTTGGACAAGGTAGTTGATATTGACCAGTCACCAATTGGTCGTACACCTCGCTCGAACCCAGCTACGTATACAGGTGTGTTTGATGATATTCGTGACCTGTTTGCCTCCACTAATGAAGCAAAAGTGCGTGGATACAAAAAAGGGCGATTTAGCTTTAACGTAAAGGGCGGGCGTTGTGAAGCTTGCACAGGGGACGGTATTATTAAGATTGAAATGCATTTTCTACCGGATGTATACGTACCTTGCGAGATTTGTAATGGTAAACGATACAATCGTGAGACCTTAGAGGTTAAATATAGAGGCAAAAGCATTTCTGATATTTTGGAAACAACAGTGGAAGATGCAGTTGAGTTTTTCAAAAATGTACCGAAAATCCAACGGAAGGTTCAAACCTTGCTTGATGTTGGTTTAGGCTACATGAAGCTAGGACAACCGGCAACTACTTTATCAGGTGGAGAAGCCCAACGCGTTAAATTAGCTTCTGAATTACATCGCCGAAGTACGGGGCGCACCATATACATTCTAGATGAACCAACAACAGGATTGCATACCTACGACATTGATCGATTGCTAAAAGTCTTGCAACGATTAGTAGAGAATGGGGATACTGTTTTGGTTATTGAGCATAATCTGGATGTTATTAAGACAGCAGACCATATAATCGACCTTGGACCAGAAGGTGGAACACGTGGAGGTAGTATTGTAGCTACAGGAACTCCTGAAGAGGTAGCCAAGGTTAAGGGATCGTATACAGGTGAATTTTTGGGACCTATTCTTGAACGTGATCGCAAGCGTACCCAAGAACGGATTCAAGAGCTAGTTAATCATACCTAGGGTAAAAGCTTTACATTACAACATGGGAAAGGCATCCTTTTTAACAGGGTGCCTTTTCATTTACACGATATGAAAGATAAAGTCAATTCGCGAAGAGAGTTGTTTGCACAAGGTGCGTTCGTTACAATAGGGGTAAGAAATAACGGAAAACAGCAATCTTGGCTGGGAAAGTGGTGTTTGATACAAATGGTAAATGTCAGTCATCTTGTCGAACATTTTCAACTGAAAATAGTAAGTGGCGAAAAAGGGTTAAGTCGCCCGATCAGCGTTACTGATTTAAGTCGACCTGGATTACAGCTAGCGGGATATAAATCCCATTATCCTGGAGAACGCATCCAAATTCTCGGAATGACTGAAATGGAATTTTTACATACATTACCTAAAGAGACCATAGTTGATAGACTCAGCTTTTTAATGAGTGAGGAGACACCTTGCTTATGTGTAGCGCGTAATTTGGAATTGCCACAAGAAGTGCTGGATGTGTCTAATAGTAGAGGAGTACCTGTCATTCAATCTCCTTTACCTACAACCAGTCTGGTTAGTAAGCTTACAAATTATTTAGAAGATCGTCTTGCTCCAACCGCTACCATTCATGGGGTTCTTACGGATGTATACGGAGTGGGCGTCTTTATTCTTGGTGCTAGTGGAATAGGGAAAAGTGAGACAGCTCTGGAACTGGTTAAGCGTGGTCATCGTCTCGTAGCAGATGATGCTGTAGAGATTCGTCAAACACAAGAAGGCCACTTAACGGGGATGGCACCTGATTTAATTCAACATTTATTAGAAATCCGCGGAGTAGGTATTATCAATGTAATGACGATGTTTGGTGCAGGAGCTGTGCGTAATACGAAAAACATTGATATGGTCGTGAAGCTAGAACTGTGGGATCAGCATAAGCACTACGAACGTTTGGGACTAGACGAAGAAAAAATGAAAGTAATGGATACAGATGTGCCGGTCATTACCGTCCCTGTGCGTCCAGGTCGAAATTTAGCAGTTATTATCGAGGTAGCAGCTATGAACTATCGCTTGAAACGCATGGGCTACAATGCTGCTGTGCATTTCTCTAAGCGTTTGACAGATACAATTGAAGATCATGATTCATTTATCTAAGATGATGCGATCCCTATAGGAAGAGGTAAAGGAGCAATCTGACGCTTATGCGTAACACCAAACGATATCCCGTAGCGGGAGGAGTAAATCCGCTTTGGCATATGTATAAAACCGTGAGTTTTTGGAAGGTTTGCAGAAACTTTGTTGTTATCCAACTGGCGCGTTATTGTCCGTTTGTGTTTGTGAAGAATTGGATGTATCGTACCTTTCTTGGAATCAAAGTAGGCGATCAATCTGCTGTAGCATTGATGGTCATGATGGATATTATGTATCCTGAACTAATTACGATTGGACGAAATTGCGTAATTGGCTACAATACTACAATTTTAGCCCATGAATATTTAGTGGACGAGTATCGACTAGGGGAAGTTATTATTGGTGACCGTGTATTAATTGGCGCCAATTCCACGATTTTGCCAGGGGTAGTCATTGGTGATAGTGCAGTAATTGCAGCAGGGAGTGTTGTTCACCGTGATGTACCAGCAGGAGCATTTGTGGGTGGAAATCCGTTACAAATCATTCGACAGTGAAGTAGAGGACCTTTGTCTCGTCAGGAGACGAAGGTTTTTTTATTGTAAATAAAGCGTTTATAGAAGTGCAATAGGGAAAAGTGTAATAAAGCCTCTGTTTGTGGTCGAGGCTAAAAAATATATTTTTGACTACTAAGTACGTAGGCAAAGATATAACACAAAGACATGCTGTCATAAAAAAATGTTGACCTCTTTGATAATTAGTAGTATATTTTCTACTAATTCACACGCTTTAGTTTATTAGCAGAGTAAAGTGTCTATAGGAGCAGGAGGGAATGAGGATGGCTACACCTTTGGTTTTTGAAAAGCCATTGGGCATGCGGGATGTATTGCCTGAGCTGTTACAAAAACAACGTGTAATTGAACGAATTTTGCGTCAATGTATATCGAGGTGGGGTTATGATGAAATTGCTACGCCTGCGCTGGAGTACTTTGAAACGGTGGGGGTAGCAAGTGCGACCTTGACCGACCATATGTTTAAGCTGTTGGATAAACAGGGACATACTGTCATTTTACGTCCTGAGGTGACGGCACCTATAGCACGTGTTGTCTCCTCCTTGTATAAGCACGTACCTTATCCTATCCGGTTATTTTATCAAGCGAATGTATTTCGTGCGCAAGAAAAAGAAGCTGGACGTCCTGCTGAATTTTATCAAACAGGAGTGGAGCTTATCGGGGATGCTAGTGTAGATGCTGATGCTGAGGTGATCGCCTTAGCAATTTCATGTTTACAAGAAGCAGGTGTAGCTGCCTTTAAAATAACGATTGGTCATGTGGATGTGGTAACAGGCTTGTTAGAAGAAATCGTGGTGGATAAACACGAGAGGTTGAGCTTGGTGAAATGCCTACAGCATAGAGATTATGCAGGATATCGACAGGTTGTGAGTACATTATCTGTCACGGAGGAAGAGAAAGTGAAATTGCTTTCCTTACTTCAATTACGTGGTGGTAGAGAGAGCATTGAGGAGGGTATGCAGCTCTTACGTAATCCGAAATCGGTAGAAGCTATGCAAACCATTTCATCATTATGGGATGCGTTGGCGGCTTATGGTGTGGAAGAGCATATCTTATTGGACTTAACACTTATTGGTCGTTTTGATTACTATACAGGAATTGTTTTTGAAGGGTATGCAGCAGATATAGGTTCATCTTTGTTAAGTGGCGGACGATATGATCGGTTGTTAGAGCAATTTGGTCGTTCAGCAGCAGCTACAGGGTTTGCACTGGAAATTGATTGTTTATTACAGGTAGCAAATATAGTAGCCCCTTTTAATCAAAAACGTTATGTCATTCTATATGAGCAACATCAACGGGAAGAGGCTCTTCGCTATGCACAGCAAAAACGTGATGAACAAAATATCGTTATTACAGCGAGGTGGTCAGCAGAGGTAGAGCATGCTTTTGTAAATTGCGAGCAAAATCATGTTGTTATCTGGGGAGGAGAGGTACCGTGAGAAAAACAGAATCGTTGCAAAAATTAACGATAGCGATGCCAAAGGGTAGAATCTTTGAAGAATCATTAATCTTTTTACAGGAATCAGGAATCGTGCTTGAGGAAAATTTCAAAGATTCCCGCAAATTAATTATTCCTGTTCCTCATTTTCAGATGGAATTTATTTTGGCAAAACCAGCTGATGTACCGACTTATGTGGAGTATGGGGTAGCAGATGTTGGTGTAGTAGGCAAAGATGTTTTATTGGAAGAAGACAGAGACGTCTATGAATTACTTGATCTTGAAATTGGGAGATGTCGCATGGTAGTTGCTGGTTTAGCTCAGTATCAGCCAGCGGTTCAGCCTAGAGTAGCTACTAAGTATCCTACAATCGCATCACGTTATTTTCGAGAGCAAGGTCAACAGGTCGAGGTCATTAAGCTAAATGGTTCCGTAGAATTAGCTCCTTTGATCGGACTTGCTGAACGAATTGTTGATATTGTCTCTACGGGACAGACATTACGAGAGAATGGTCTGGTGGAGATTGAACATATTTGTGATATTACTACAAGATTAATTGCTAACCGCTCAAGTTATCGAATGAAAAGTGAAGCAGTAGAGGACATTGCCCAAAAATTTCTCCAGGTCATTCCAAAAGCAGAGGTACTCAGAGATGAGAAGGATAGGAGGTACTAGACAGCATGCTACGGATTATAAATGCACGCGAGCTAAGTATCACACGTAGTATTGACCGAGGCACCAAAGAACAGCAAAGTGCGGTACGGGAGATTTTACAAGCGGTTAAAGAGTATGGCGATGAAGCAATTCGTACATTTACACAAAAATATGATGGAGTAACAGTAGGTGAGATTCGAGTAACGGAAGCAGAGTATCTAGCTGCCAAGACATTCGTTTCCAACGAGGTGCAAAAAGCGTTGCAAGAAGCTGCCGACAATATTCGCGCATACCATCAACATCAGGCACGTACATCCTGGTTTACGACAAGAGAGTCTGGAACTATGCTAGGCCAAATGATTCGGCCTCTACATAGCGTGGGGCTTTATGTTCCTGGCGGTTCCGCTTCCTATCCCTCCTCTGTTCTCATGAATGCCATTCCAGCACAAGTCGCAGGGGTGGAGAAAATTGTAATGGTCACACCACCGGATCGAGAAGGTAAGGTTGCCCCAGCCGTTTTAGTTGCTGCCGAGATCGCTGGTGTGACGGAGATTTATAAAGTTGGTGGGGCTCAAGCAATTGGAGCACTTACGTATGGAACCAAGACTATTCCTGCTGTAGATAAGATTGTAGGGCCGGGCAATATCTATGTAGCGCTAGCCAAACGTGAGGTGTTTGGAGTGGTAAGCATTGATATGATAGCCGGTCCTAGTGAAATCGTAGTGTTAGCAGATGAAACAGCCTCGCCCCGTTATATTGCTGCTGATCTCCTGTCACAAGCGGAGCACGATTCAATGGCATCAGCTATCTTGATTACGACCTCACAAAAAGTAGCTGAGGAAGTAGCTTTTGAAATAAAGCAGCAAATAGTGAGCTTACCAAGAAAAGAGATCGCTGAAGCTTCCTTACACTCTCATGGAGCTATCTGTGTTGTGGCTGATTTGGAAGAAGGCTTTGCAGTGGTTAATCGATTAGCTCCTGAGCACCTAGAGTTACATGTGGAAGATGCCTTTAGTCATTTAGGGAAAGTAAAAAATGCCGGAGCTGTTTTTTTAGGTCCCTACAGCTCCGAACCTGTAGGAGATTACTTTGCAGGAACGAATCATGTTTTACCAACAAATGGAACAGCCCGTTTTTCTTCTCCTTTATCAGTGGATGATTTTATTAAAAAAATGAGTGTTATTTCTTATAGTAAGGCTGATCTCGTAGAACATGGAGAAAAGATTGTGAGATTGGCGGAGGCAGAAGGGTTAACAGCTCATGCCAAAGCTATTCAAGTTAGGATAGCAGAGTGTTAATGATAAAGGCTGATAACAGAGTGTTGTCAACTTAGCTGAAAGGAAGAAAGCGATGGAACAGGCTATGAGTCGAACAGCAACTATAAAGCGAAAAACCAACGAGACAAATGTAGCTTTACAATTTGCAGTAGACGGAAATGGAGAGAGCAGACTAAACACAGGTGTTCCCTTTTTGTCGCATATGCTTGATTTATTTACGCGTCATGGCCATTTTCAATTACAGGTAGAAGCAGAAGGCGACATCGAGATTGACTATCATCATACGGTTGAGGATATCGGAATTTGTCTAGGTCAGGCCGTACGTGAGGCGTTGGGTGATAAAACGGGGATCAAACGCTATGGGAATGCATTTGTTCCTATGGATGATGCGTTGGCCCAAGTGGTGATTGATATAAGTAATCGGCCTCATTTGGAATACCGTGCTACTTATCCTTCTTGGCAGGTTGGACAATTTCCTACTGAGCTAGTGCAGGAATTTTTGTGGAAATTTGCTTTAGAATCACGGATGAACGTTCATGTTATTTTGCATTATGGCCAGAATACCCACCACATGATTGAAGGGATATTCAAAGCCTTAGGCCGTGCGTTGGATGAAGCAACGCAGATCGATCCACGAGTAAAAGGAGTCCCCTCTACGAAAGGAATGCTGTAGAAACATGATTGGAATTATCGACTATGGGATGGGTAATTTGTTTAGTTTACGCAAAGCGCTGGAACGTTTAGAGGTAGCACATGAGATCGTTAGTCAACCAGAACACTTAAATAACTATAGTGGATTATTACTACCAGGTGTAGGTGCCTTTGGGGACGCCATGAGATATATACGAGCAATCAGCTTAGATCAAGCGATCCGAGAATATGTACGGACAGATCGTCCAATATTGGGAATATGTTTAGGAATGCAACTATTGTTTAGCGAAAGTGAAGAGCATGGGGAGCATAAAGGCTTAGACCTGCTCCCAGGGAGAGTTGTACGCTTTCAGGGAGATTTTAAAATTCCTCATATGGGATGGAATCAACTTTCTCTAAGGAATCGTCAGCATCCTTTAGTAAAGGGAGTACTAGAAGGAGAATATGCGTATTTTGTGCATTCCTATTATGTACAGGTACATGATCCGACTCATTTGCTTGCAACCACGGACTATCATCATGATGTAGCAGCGATTGTTTCGTCTGGAAAAGTTACAGGTATGCAGTTTCATCCAGAGAAGAGCGGGTCAACAGGCATTCGTTTATTAGCTAATTTTGTACAGCAATGCAAGGAGGGTCTGTCATGACATTCACTATCTATCCTGCTATCGATATACGTGGAGGGAAGTGTGTTCGTTTATTCCAAGGGGATTTCAATCAAGAGACAGTATATGGGGAGTCTCCTCATGATATTGCTCGAA